>JASHYZ010000132.1 GCA_030042795.1 Terriglobia bacterium
GCGGTCGCGCAACCGCATCTAAAATTCCCCACCGAACCAAGGCAGCGTTTGGGAGCTTCCTCCTACTCGTTCCGCGCCTACATTGACAGTCCGTCAGGCTACGAGCGCGATCCCAAGCTGCCGGGATTTGAGCTCAAGGATTTCGGCCGGACAGTGAAAGAGAGGCTGAACCTCGTCCATATCGAACCCTGGAATGCTCACTTCGCGTCCACCGAGCCGGACTATCTCGCGGCGCTGCGTTCGGCCTGGGATCGGGCTGGCGTGACGCCCATCAACATCGCCGCCGACATCGATGCCAGCATCTACGACCCGGATGAGGCGAAGCGCGCCAAGGCTATCAGCCTAGGCAAGACCTGGGTGGATGCGGCCGCCGCCGTGGGCTCGCCCGGCATCCGGCTGAATAATCCCGGCGTCCACGGCGTGAAACCCAATCTGGACCGGGCTGTTGACAGTCTCCGCCAAATCGCGGATCGCGGTGCCGAGCGGAACGTGAACGTGAGCCTGGAAAATGACAACCCGGTAAGCGAAGATCCTTTCTTTCTTGTCAGTGTCATTGAGAAGGCAAACCATCCCTGGCTGCACGCCTTGCCTGATTTTGGAAACTCCCTCACCGAGCGTGGCCCTGAATTCAATGACCGTGCGATGAAGGCGATGTTCAAGCATGCCTACTGCATCTCTCACATGAAAGACGGCGAGTACAAAGACAACGGCGAATTCGTCAAAGTCAATGTGGCCAAGACATTCGCTATCGCCAAGGCCGCCGGCTACCGTGGTTACTTCTCGATTGAGTGGGAAGGCCACGGCGATCCCTTCGACGCTACAGCCCGGCTCATCGACGAGTGCGTGAAGAATCTGGCCTAACGGCGTGGCTTTGCGCCTCACTTGTTTTGCTCTCCCGATATCAGGCGCGGGTGCGACGACGGCGTTCGGACGCCTAACCGCCCGCTCCCGACAGGGAGACTGCTTCCCTCCACAGCCTGCCTCCTGTGAAGTGAAATGCGGCAGTGCCCCATGCCCGACGGGGCAAGCCGATTCGCGGCTGAGGGCAGCGAAAGTTTGGCCAAACCCCGTTCTTACGACTCCAAGTCACTGAAAGAAAAGGACAAAGCTGAACTGAGTTCGTACCCCTCGAAAGTTTGCAAAAAGAACCCATTTTTTGCCTTTAAATCATTCTTTCTAATAGCCATAGTTACGATGAGTTCGTTTTCACTGGGCGCGTCCGTCTCTTGAACCCCAGGAACACACCCGATGGGGCTAGGTTCGCGCCATAAACTCCAGGCCTCCGCCGCCCGCACGTACAATAACCATTTTGTTTACAACAAGATGTTGGGTTAGTGGCGTCAAGACTATTATTTTCAACAAGATGCCTGGTTCCAAAAACTCGCTTCTTTATTTTCAGTAACATGCTGGGTTCGTTCGTAATGTTTACATTTTCAGCCGTCGGGCGAGCCACCCAAGCCCGCCGACGATCACCAGAAGGCGAGTAGCGTTCCAGCAGATTTTTCGCCCTCGCTGGCTCCGTTGCACGACGAATGTCCCCACGCTGACTCCATCAGAGAGCGCAAGCGTGAGTCAAGGTCTAGAACATTACGAACGTTCGGAACAAACGGAACAATGTTTACAAACAGGCAGGCAAACGCTTTGAGGGCATCGATCTTGGCATGGAACAAATGCCATGACCCAGATCAGATCAGACTCAGCAGGCGCCTACATCAAAAGGCGACGTAGGCGCCACCCCGCGGTACAGTTATTGCCTTCCGTGCCCGCGCAGCCGTTCAGCCAGGCCGTCACCGCTCCGAAGGGGCTGTAGTCAATGCTCTGCGCCAGATAATAGGGATGCAGATCATCATAATACGAACTCGTCACCTGGAGCACTCGTTGCGCTCCATCCAAAGTCTGAGACACCGTGTATCCGGTCGGGTCCCACATACCGGGATGGCCCTGCTCGTAGATGCCTCCCGCCAGGTCGTAATCGTAGAAGCCAGGTAGCGCAGAGTCTGTGCTTTTCAGACTCTGCGGCATCTCGTCTTTCTTTGGCTAGGCTATTTCAATAATGGGGGACACGAGAAACCACAGAGTTTCTGAGATGCGAAACTCTGCGCTACCTGGCTTACTCCACCCGACCGGCGAGCGTGGCGAACTCCATCTGCGATACCGAACTGAGAATGTAGCCGTGATTCTCGCCGAGAGGATGTTCCTTAATCCACCGCTCGGCCTCAGCGTTGACTCTGGTGACGTAGGCCTTCCAATCGCCTGTAAAGGCGACGTAGCTTGAGGCATCCGCTACCCCAACCGTAAGTAAGCCATCCTTTCGCACCTCGAACGCCTCAAGACCCAAGACGGCAATGTCATGTTCGGTAGCAATCGCAAGTGCCCTGACCGCTTCTGCAAACGGCAGGACCAGCTCACTGCCGCAGACCACAGCGCCGCCCTTAAGGTCGTGAGGGAGTAAACGCTCCAGATCTTCCATACAGACTCCACTAAGCTTCGGAAGCCGCGGCGAGGATTCTTGGCTGTCTCATATTGCTCATGGCGTAGGAGGATTGGGCCGAAACCCAGGTCCGCTAACCTGTATCACGTTGCCAGTGGCGTCGTTTA
>JASHYZ010000133.1 GCA_030042795.1 Terriglobia bacterium
ACGCCGCCTCAAAATCGTAGATTGAAAGTTCGAGTTCTTCTTCGAATCTTAAGTCCCTATAGGTCTTGTCGTTGCTCCACTTTATTTCATAAACAGATTGAACGTCTTGGAGGAAAGCCGCGATACGCTCAAGACCATAGGTGATCTCAACGCTGATCGGGTTGAGGTCAAGCCCGCCGCACTGCTGGAAGTAGGTGAACTGGGTGATTTCAAGTCCATCCAGCATCACCTGCCAGCCGATTCCCCAGGCGCCTAGCGTGGGTGCCTCCCAGTTGTCTTCTTCAAAGCGAATGTCATGTTCACGAAGGTCGATGCCGAGTGCCTTGACACTTTCCAGGTAAATATCCTGAATGTCAATCGGCGGTGGCTTCAAAATCACCTGCATTTGTGTGTGCTTCAAGAGACGATTGGGGTTCTCGCCGTAGCGGCCGTCAGCCGGCCGGCGCGAAGGCTGGTAATAAGCAACCTTCCAGGGCTCGGGTCCAAGGACCCGGAGAAAGGTCTCAGGACACATGGTGCCCGCACCGACTTCAAGGTCGTAAGGCAGGGCCAGAACGCAACCCCGGCCGGCCCAAAACTGGCTAAGCGCGATGATCATGTCTTGGAAATTCAAGACAGGCATATGAAATTAGGGCTCGTGGGAAAATGCAAACTTCAACTCCTACCAGCGTGCTACACCGTTCTGCGGCTTCGCTTTGCCACCCAATAAACCGGCCAGCCAAGGAGGAGTCCGACGACGGCCACGAAAACAAACGCGACGGCGTGGGAGATAGCGTGCCTAACGACAGGAAGCGACCGGTGGGCGAAGACCATCTCCTCGTAGTAGGTCGGCGTTCCGGTGCGGGCGGTAATCAGAATCCCCGCCACAATAAGAATTGTGCACCATGCGGCGAGCGCGACATACCAACCGGCTGCTTGAACGTAACGGCCGTCGGGATCGCGACCTTCGCGCGCAAAGAATATCACTAGGCTGACCAGTAACACGATGTTCAAGCTGACGATGAGTGACCCAATGATCTCCGGGACTCCCAGCGCATCCACCCACCCTTTCATGAAATAACGGAGGATGCCTACCACGAGCATAACCAACGCCAGAGTCAGAAACGTGCTTGATCTACTGGTCATGGAAATTCCAATTCCTGGCTTGGTGCCAGGCGAGACTCGCGCTACGAGACTTCCGCAAGTAGTCCTCGGGTCATTAACTTTCGTTCAAGTTGAGATTCAATCAAGAATTCAAGAAAAGACCGCACATCTTTGCAAAACCTAGGGATGCCGGTCTCTCCCATCCATTTCTCCAGCAACCGAGCGCAAGCAGCTTGGGCCTCTGCAAGAGCTGTTGCTGCGACTGTGTGGCTGGCCCCGGTTCCTAGGCGGCATTCCTTCCCCACCAGTGTGGTTAATCCTGGGCCGTAATAGACCAACTCGTCCTCAAACCTACGCCCGCATGCCCCACAGGCTGTCAGATCCGGCAGAAAACCGCCCAAACGCAGCATCCAGTAGTTGAAGTACACCAGCGGCCGATCAACTTCGCGAAAATGCTTTAAGTTCCGGAGAACTACCAGCAGCAGCCGGAAGATGCGCTCATTAACTTCGCGCTCCGGAAGCAGATGCTCCGAAACCTCCACCACGTACTGTCCTGCCAAGTGCGCCGCGTAATCCTTCTGCATGTCAAAGAAAGACTCGATGATCTCAACCGAGTTTAGCCGCGCCAAATCGCGGTTCTCGCGCTCGTAGAACCAAAGGCGCACATAGCCGAGTGATTCAAGCGTGCCGCCGTAACGGGATTTGGTCCGTTGCGCGCCCGAAGCCACGGCCCGAACGCGTCCCACCTGCCGGGTGAAAAGCGACACAATCTTGTCCGCCTCGCCCAGCCAGTAAGTTCTGAGCACGATTGCTTCGGTTTCAACCAGAGGCATCGCGAATGCCGACGCGCCAACAATGTTTCAAGGTATCACAATTTACAATGCGCGCGAAGCTATCGATTCGAGCTTGTGTGCTCTAGCAGGTTGCGGAAAAAGCCTTCGGCCCATGTCATCCTGAGCAACGCGAAGGATCTGCTTTTAATTGTTTTCAATAAGATACAGCAGATGCTTCGCTGCGCTCAGCATGACAGATTTCCTTTTTTCCGCAGCCTGCTGACATCAGTAAGACTCAGACTCAACGACTGCTGATCTTTGATCGATCTCGGGCAGGAGATCAGCGGTTTTGGGCACTCCACGAGTCTTCCACAAGCACGTCTGATAATTTTTCAACACCTGCTTCCCAAGTTAACATAACCTGAAATCCGCAGATCGCCTTGGTTTTTCCACTGGTCCACCGACCTGAGACACAGAGCGTGAACGCGCAAGCGGCACCAGCCGGACAAGCCCGAACTTCGCTACCAGAGGCTGGATCGGCCGTGGCGCCGGCTTGAGATTCTCTTTTGTGGTTGCGCTGCCGACTCAGGCCTTGTAGATTAACGCCTCGGCTTGTGGAGGAGCGGATTGAAGAAGGCGACGATTGAGGTTGTGGGAATAGGCGAAAATGCCACCGACATGGTGATGAGGGTAAAGGTCTTCCCTTCCCCGGGCGGCAAGGAAAGGATTGAAGCCATCACGAGGGAAGCGGGCGGATCCGTGGCGACGGCACTCGTAACCTGTCGGCGCCTCGGATTGGGCGTCCGCTACCTGGGCTCCGTCGGGGACGACGAGACAGGACGCTTCCAGGCGGCGAGCCTGCGCCGGGAAGGAATCGACCTAGCCTATCTCCGAACGGCCAAAGGGGCGCGAAGCAGAATCTCACAGATCATCCTCGACACCACCACCGGCGAGCGCGTGGTTCTTTGGGAGCGCGACCCGCGGCTGTCTTGGAAGCCGGCGGACATTCCCTTCGCCGTTATAGCAGGAGCCCGGGCGCTTCACCTTGACGCCACCGATCTTCCTGCCAGCAGGCGAACCGCACGCCTCGCGCGCAAGGCCGGCGTTCCCGTGGTCGCCGACTTGGACGCCGTCTGCCCAGGGATTGAGACCCTCGTGCCGCTGATCGATTACCTCATCGCGTCCTCCGACTTCATCGCTCCGGCCACCGGCGAGCGGGACCCCTTCCGCGCCCTGGAGCGCCTGGCCGACTTGTCGAAGGGCCGCCTTGTAGGTGTGACGCTCGGACGCGACGGTGCCTTGATGTTCTCGGAGGGGCGCTTCCATTACTCTCCGGGCTTCCGAATCGATGCCGTCGATACCACTGGCGCTGGCGATGTCTTTCACGGCGGCTTCATCTACGCATTCGTGCGCGGATGGGGCCTCAAGGACAGCCTGGAGTTCGCGAACGCGATGGCCGCCTTGAACTCGATGGCGCTTGGAGCTCGCGGCGGGATCGCGTCCGAGCAGAAAGCTCGCAAGCTGATGGCGCGGGGTGAGCGCAACATAAATCGCGACTATGCGTTGCGCGGAGCGCTGTGATGGCCGCTGAGTCCACATCCCGTCGCAATTCACATCCAAAATCATCGGATCGTGTCATGTTGAGCGGAGCGAAACATCCCGGCATTTCCTTTAGGCCACGAAAAATGCAGGGATTCTTCACTCCGCTGCGCTTCGTTCAGAATGACATAAGGGCGGCATGCGCATACTCTAGCCGTCGCGTTAGAAAATCACCTTCAACGAAAGCTGAATCTGCCTCGAGTTCCCTGCGGTTTTGCTGATGATCCCGAAGCCGCTGCCGCGCACAATATTCGACGGCAACCCGAAGTTCACCAGGTTAAACACGTTGAAGAACTCGGCGCGAAATTCTACCGTTCCCAATTCGGCGCCCGCCCGGCTGCCGAAGGGCGTGTCCTTGATGATCGCCACATCGTAATCGGTGTAGCCGGGAGCACGAAAAGTGCTGCGTCCCAGGGTTCCAAAGACACCCTGATTCGGACCCGTTCCGCCCGGAACATCGATCGGAATGCTGAAGAATGACGCGTTGTCCGCGCCGCGGCCGAAGTAATCCTCGCGCACAGTACGGCTGGTGGAGAAATCGGGTTTGGTCACCAGATCCGGCCGGTCCGTGCCGCCTGCTCCGGCGCCGGTTTGCTGAATCCCGGAGTACACGGTGAACGGCGGGCCGCTCATCAGAGTTGTAATATTGAGAAACTGCCAGCCAGCCGTCAAAGGCCTGCCCAAAGGTTGCAGGAAAGCGATGCGGTCGAAGGGCAGCATCTGGATCAAGCTCAGGGTGAAAACATGGGTCACATCGAAAGTTGACGGCCCTTTCTCAGCTCCTGGATTCCAGGGGTTCTGAGGCGGCATCTGCAACACCGGCCCGGCGCTTGGGAACAGGCCGCCCAGCACGGCACTGGTATCATCCAGCGATTTTGAATAAGTGTAGCTAGCCTGAAATCCTAGCCCGGCCTTGGAGGAGGTCTTTCCCACGCTGGCCTGCAGCGCGTTGTAACTGGAGTGCGATCCCGTCGCCATCAGGAATTCGGGACCAAATCCTGAAATGGGTTGGCCCGCAGAATTAAACTGCGTGTAAGGCGCAAAGGCAGGCGAAGCTCCGCCGTAACTATTAGGGACCGACGTGTTCGCCAGGTGCACGCCCACCGTGGCCACATACGCGGCACTGAACTTGACGTCTCCAAAACTGTGATCGAAGCCCGCGGTGTAGCTGCCAATGTACCCGTTCCGAAAGTTCCGGGTAATACCCAGCATGTTGAGGAGTTGCACCTGATGCCCGGGCGTGAGCGCCGCCAGGTCATTCTGGAAGCGCGTGAGATCAATGGGGGTGTTGGCGGGCACCTTCGTGGTATCACCGTCAGGCACCAGAAGCTCACCTTGCGGCGTGTAAACGGGCGGCAGGTTCACCGAGATAACTGAATTCTCAAAGGGCACTGGAATTCCCGGCTGGGCGCTGACGTAAGGACTGAAGGAGAACGGTATGGCGCCCGTCAGAAAATTGTCCTGCCACAAATTAGGCAGAATTGTGACGATGGCACCGCCGGCGTGCAGCACGGTGTGAGCGCCCAAGGCGTAATCCATCGCCAGGCGCGGGCCCCAGCCGTTCCAATCCATGGCGTAAGGGGGCTCGGGATCATAAAGCAGCGTCTGGGTGGCGCCCGGCGTCCAAAAAGTGGTGTAGTTGCCGTCCGGCCCGATAATCTCGGGAGACGAGGTGCGGTTTTTCGCCTCCTGGATGTGGCTGTTGATCTCATAACGCAGCCCATAGCTGACGCTCAGATGGGACGTCGCCTTCCACGTGTCCTGGAAATAGAACTCGTACGCCTGCCGGCGGATGGCAGCCTCGTCAAACTTGTTGCCCTGTCCTATGAAGTCAGCGACCGCGCTGACCGTGTAGGAATAAGGCGAAGCCGTCAGCAGCCCCGTAAGAGAATCGGGCAAGGGGTCGCCGGGCAGAATGTTGTGCTTGCCGCTGGCCGAGGTGATGAGCACCGGTGAATACGCGGTTCCTCCTCCAAAGGAGTACAGCCCGTTGGGATTGGTGCCGAAGATGGAAGAATCAAAATTGAAGCGGATTTCAGTTCCCCATTCAAAAGCATGCGAACCGTGGGTGTTACTCATATCCTCCTTCAACTGAAACAGGTTCGTGTAGGAGCCCGTAATCGAACCGTCCGCCGTGTTGAAACCGTCAAAAAGGCCGTCGGCAAACGCCAGCGCGGGTTGCGAGTGATTGATGGAGGGGAAAAAGGGCGTGCTGCGAATGTAGCCGATGGAAGTCGCGGAGATGAGATGCGGCGACAGTGTGCGCGTATATCGCAGCACCGCGTTGCGCTGGTGGTCGAAGAACTCGATGGCGAAACTGGGGTCGATGGCTGTCTGGTCAGGATTCGTCAGAGGCCCCGTGATCTGGTTCAGGCTGAAACGCCCCAGCAGGGACGCCTTATCTGAAATGCGATGATCGATGCGCACGGAAACCTGGTCCGAATCCGTCCTCACCGGCGATTCAGTGGCATAAGTGCTCGGGCCGTACGTGCCCTCCGGATCGTTGGGAATCGGATAGCCGTTCAGCACCGGCAGGACCTTGGGATTCACTGGTATATTCAGGGTGTCGCCCGGAAAGGTCACGGTGTCGATCCCAGCCCGTTCCGCCACCGTGGGTACCGCGAACACTTGCGTGGTGCCCAGCACCTGCCGAAAGCCCTGGTACTCGCCGAACCAGTAGGTACGATCGTGGCCATTGTACACGCCAGGAATCGCCAAGGGACCTCCGCTCGAAAACCCGAATTCGTCGCGAATGAAGGGCGGGATGCGGCCCTCGTCGGCGATGCTCCGGCGGTCAAAAAAATTCCGCGCATCGAAGGCGGCGTTGCGGGCAAACTCGAACACGCTGCCGTGCACCTGGTCCGTTCCCGACTTCGTCACCAGGTTGGTATAGCTTGCGGCTCCGTGGCCGATCTCGGCCGGCATCACGCCGGAATTGGATTGCACCTCCTGAATGGCCTCAACGTTGAAATTATTAAAGGTCGCGCCCCCCATTTCGGGATCGGTGGTATCGGCTCCATCGATGGCGAAGACTGTGGTAACCCCACGCTGTCCGTTCACGGCGAACTGCTGGGTGAAATTCGCGGCGCCATTGGCATCGGTCATGGTGCCGGCCGCGAGCAACAACAGG
>JASHYZ010000134.1 GCA_030042795.1 Terriglobia bacterium
GCCCGGTGTACCAGCCATTCCCAGCCACGAACGACAGCACGAAGGTCGCAAACAGCACCGTAATGGGTTGCATGTCTTTACCTCCGCTATTTCCTCGGCACGGTCGCCTTCTGCGCTTAAGGAGACCTACTCGCCCGCTGCTCAGGGTGCGCCGTACTCCATTGACAGTTCCGTCAGAATGGGCACCATCTCAGGCGATCCAAGAGCTGCTCGGAAAATCCCTCTTAATTCCGTCCATTCTTCCGGTGAGAAACCAAACGCGATGCCATTGCTCCGCTGGCGGAAATAGAACCGGATGACCGGGTTGGAGTCGCAAGAATTCGTGTATCCGAAGAATTCCGTCCCTTTCCAAATACCGCCTAGCGGCAGTTGCTCAAGCAGGGTGGCGAACTCTCGAATTTGCGGGAACGGCCCCAATGGGTAAACAGCCTCTCGACTTGTCATTTCGAGCGCCATGGCAAGATCTCCGTCGCTCGTCAGAAGCGTCGAGAGCCGGAATTCGCCGGCACAAAGGGTCGGGAAGACAGAAGTCCTCAAGCCATAGTCTCGGACCTCGGACACCTTCCTGTCCGGCCGCACGGGTCGTCGCTCTTTCTGCCAATGGCCGAGAGCTGCAAGCCGGAAGAAGGTTGGGAGAAACGGCATGAGCGCTTCGTTGATCGCCGCGAGGCCCGAAAACTCTTCGCCCTGCAAGGCCACGTGCAGACTCCGGCCAACCAAGACCGGCCTGACCGGCGACTCCGTTTCGCTTAGTTCCCGGATCAGGGACTGCACAACTCCGCTCACCCTTGTCAGAGCGGAGTCACGCCCATCCGCCCATGCACACGCGCGCAACTTCTTCAGGTAATACTGGTCCAAGTCTGGGCTCTCACCAACTCTGATCTTGAGCAGTGCGAGAAAGGCTTCCAGCAAGCCAACGAACGATTCCCGCCTCGGGAACTTCGACTCCTCGTATATTCCTTCGCATGCCACTTCCAGGTATCGTGCCAGCACGATCCATTCCGCGCGTGACAACCCTCTCTGCTGCTCCCACTTGGCGCGGATGCCAAGCAGCGTCTCAGTTGGGTTTCTCAGCAGCTCGACGACCTCGAAACCATCGTCGACCGGGTTGTTCCTTGCTTGCTCAAGCAGCATCTTGGCTACCTCAGATATCGAAGCCGGTGCGCCGCGCCCGTTGGAGAGCGCTCCGCGAGCATGCTCCAGGTATTCCCGCAGCGCCTCCGAAATCCGAAGCGATAGAGTTTGCTGTTGAGGGTTTTGAGCTCGACCCATGTTCACCTCATTCTCTCCGCCTATCCGCGTAAGTTCTCCGTCCTCTCTTTACGAGCAACCACTTGTCCAGCCGCAATTGCCGCAGCGATAGCACGATCCGTTCCGGGTCATGATGGATCCACATTCCTTGCACGCTGGCGCGTCGCCGTCCGACGCACCCTCGAGGAAGGCGGGCGCCGGCTCCGTGTTGCTGGTTCCGGCGCCCGTATCGGGAGGAGACATGGCGGGGAGAAACCTCAAGGCCAACCAGCGGAAGAGATAATCCATCAGTGACTTCGCGTAACCGATCTTTTGGACGGTCGACCAGCCGCTTGGCTCGAATCGAGTGTGACTGAACTTGTCGCAAAGCACCTTCAGTGGCACGCCATACTGCAGCGCCATCGAAATAGCGATGCCGAACGAATCCATGAGTCCCGCGATCGTTGAGCCCGCCTTGGCCATGCGAATGAAGATCTCGCCCGGTTGGCCCTCTTCGTACAAACCCACCATGACGTACCCTTCGTGGCCGCCAACGCAGAAATGGTGAACGACGGCCCTGCGTTCGTCCGGCAACCGGCGCCGCATGGGCCGGCGGTCATTGGCGGTGTGCCGTGCGTTTGCGCAATCCTCAGCGCTCGCCAGTATCCCTTTCGCTAACCCATTCCCCGTACCCTCTGGCGCTTCGAGGCTCCTCTGGTCCAATGCGTCGGGAGCCTCGTTGTGATTCAAGCCGTCTCTGCCGGTCGTATTGGTCGTCTCCGCTGCCTGTTCCTTCTGAATGTCACCCATTTGCGCCTCCCTTAATCCCCTTCACGTTGTCCGCCAACCTCCCGAACCGGCCACGGCTATTTGCCGAGCGCCACCGCGTCCCTTTGTGCGGCGACGGTCCAGTTATCCTCACCACCCTCCCGGTGCCGTTCCACCCACCGCCCCGTATAGCTCTGTAATCCTTCGAGCCAGACTCGCGGGTCGGCGGACGAGATCATCGCCGATTCCTCAGCCGTGAAGCGCTCCCCACCCGCCTGTCGCTCCGCGGACCGCTGAATGTATTCAAAAAGCTCTCCGGTCGCGCGCGTCATCGGCAGGTACAACCAGGCGGGCATGAAGACGAAGGCCAGCTTGTCCGCAGCGCAGAGCCGTGAGACGGGCAAGCCCATCCTCTTCGCCCAATACCTGGAGTGGCGCACGGTAAAGCTTTGCCAGGATTCTCCGAAGAGAAATCCCATGATCCGGCCACCCAGCAGCACGTGGTCTTCACCGTCGGGCCCGTCCAAGTCATTCCGGCCCCAATAACCCAAGTCGTGAACGACGAAGGCTGCCCACAGCCGCAAGTCCCAGGGGAATCCAAAAAGCTTGGCCCACGCAATCGCGACTACCATCCAGTGAATCAGAAAGCAATGCGCTCCAAAGAGCACACTCTTGGTCCCGACGCGCATTGCTTGTGCCTCCTTTCTTTCGCCTCGAACGGGCGCCCTGACGCCGGCGAATTCATCGCCATTCACATGGCAGTCTGTGGGCCGGTTTCTCAGCGGCTCATGAATTCGAACCAGGTCGCCAGCCACAAAGGATCGCGCACCGTCCGGAGTGAAGTCATCGCCTCGAAGCTTGAATACCGCCCCTTCATCACTTCGACCGCGTGAACACTGCCGCAATTCCGTCGCGGTACCACAGTCGCCAGCCCGTCGAGGCCAAGAGTGCAGAGCTGATCGGGCTGTCAACTGGCACCAGCGCGACTGTGAGTGCGTATTCGGTGAGGACCTGTTGCCAAGCCGAATGCCGCAATCGCTGCCAAGCCACGCCAGCGGTACAAGAGGGCATAAAGAGTGTCAGTCAGCCACTCCCAGTCACACCACGCCTGGCCGGCGATGGCGAATGAGAACAAGTCCTGCCTAGGTACCGCGTGATGGCTGAGAATCCAGTCACCGCTGCGCACGTGAACACCAGTATTGGGATCCGTCAACAACGACGAGGGACCGCCCAACTGCCAGCAGAGCAGAATCACCGGTACCATAAGGGCAACCGAAGCCCCGGAAGGCGTCTTTCGCAAGTCCGCATTTGTGCGTGTACGCTCCGCAGGAACGGCATCCGAGTTGGCGAGGGCAAAGCGAATCATTGTGACAAAAGGGCGGTCAGCGCCGGGGCGCCACCGACAGCGGTCCCAACAGCCTCAACGGCGGTTCGTGCCACCAGATAATGGTTGTGCGTACAGCGAGTGCACGTCACGGCCTTCGTGGCTGCCATGACCACGGGGCGAAATGTCTCCGGCACCTGGATCTCTTCGCCGCCGCGCGAATAAAACTGCGGTAGAACAGAGCCCGCGAGCGCCCGATCGCCCCTCCAGAGCTCAAGGTCCAGGTAGCCGTCGGCGCCGTCGAACACCACCCTGCTTTCGAGCGACGGCGGACGGCCGTCGGGAACTGTCCCCGGCCGGTGACGGGAAATCAACAGCCGATACGTACGCTTGGCGCGAAACATCTCTACGCGCACCAGTACAGGAGCCACGACCACCGCGTGGACGCCGTTGACTCCGATCGAGTCCAACGGGTGCAAGAACGAAAGCTGTCCGCCCTTTTCGTCGGCAAAGGTGACGTATCTTGCGATCTCCTCGGTGGCTCCACCCGATTCCACGCCTCTCACCACGTATCGCTTAGCCAGGTCCTGGTGTTCAATCGTGACGCCGGCTTCAGCATAAATTCCCGCGTCTATCAAAAGCCGCATTACGCGCCTCGGTAGAATCAGTCCTGGTTCGCGAATCACCCGATGCCTCTGTTTCATGACGGCCTCCTCAGTCGTCCTCGCCAGTTTCCGCTGACTCAGGCTGACGCCCTAGATCGAATCGGACAACCCAGCGCCTCGCGGATCATCTCCTTGGTGCACCCGGCCCAGCACTTGTAAAACCGTGGGTCCTCGATCCGGATCGCCAGGTTGTCGCCACCCCGGTCATGCCCTGCTTCAGCACACGCCGGGCAACGCGTGACATAGTTCCGGCCGACCATGCGTAGCGGGCTCGTGATGCGGTCTAGAATGCGAAACTCGTGGCCATTGGACCGAAAGCGTGCTGGCACCTGGTCGGTCTGCCGCGGGCCCAACACCTCTTCTGGAACGGTCTTGCCGGCGATGAAGCGGCGCAACTCGTCCTCGGTTACCTTGCGGAGCCCGTTCAGGTATGTCCGCGCCGCAGTGTCGCAAGGACGTCTGGGCATCTCAACGCTTCATTTTCCCTGCGAGGTACTGCGTGACTATTTCTACGTCGCAAATCGGCATCTCCCTTGGGAGAAGCAAAAGACCTTCTACGATATCCTGCGCATTTCCCGCAGTGCCTCGCCGGCCGAGCTAAGGCTGGCCTTCAAACTCCGCGAACTCGAGCTACGCGCCGAAGGTGCCCCAAAACCGGCCTTCTCTGCATCCGAACGCGCCTTCAATATCCTGGCTCATCCGGAACTGCGGGCCTGTTACGAGCGTCTGCTGTCGGACCCCACGGCGCCGGTACTCTTTCCCTGCGGCGGTTTTGGATCGATCATCATGTCGGGCGAGCGCTCCCGCGACCGCCAGATGTTCTTTGTCAGGCGAATCGTTTCCTTCCTTCCTGAGAGCAGGGAACGGCGGTTCCGGGCACCCCCTGCGCCAGTTTGAGTTTTATAGCGACCGTGCACTGTACCGGGACCCCCGCCGCAAGCTCGAGGTGTTGGTGGACCAGTCAGCCATGCCCATCGTCTGGGACCAGACCTGGAACCAGTGGAAGCAATTTTTGGGAACCAAGTTGGAAATCCGGGGGACCTTTGTGGAGGCTGGCAAATACCGTCGCCTTGGTGGCGAGTGGCGCCAGGTCAAATGGGAAACAGCTGTGCCCAGCCGGTTGACCGTAAAGCTGCCCGAAAGTATTGCGGACCAGGTGGAAACTGCCCGCAAGACCTATCATCGGTTCGGACAGTTCTCGGAGGCGCTTGCTGGCGTTCGGGAGCGCATCGAGCGCGAACCCATAGAGCGCGATGCGCTTCGGAGGATCTGCTGGGAGACGGGGATTCCGGGAGACTTCGACATCGCTGAAATCACCTGGCGGCCCGACTATGACAA
>JASHYZ010000135.1 GCA_030042795.1 Terriglobia bacterium
GCCTGGGGCGTCTTGCTTGGCCCACCGGCGTTGTTGTGAGCAACGCGCCGGCTAGCGCTTTCGCCCTGGCGCCGGAAGCACGCGCAAGCCTTCCGCGCGGGCAAGCTTCCGTTGCCGTTCATCGAAGGTCAGAAAGGCATCGGGCTTGAGGATTAGGGCCGAAGCCACGTGGAGAACATCCAGCGTGCGCGTGCCGAGCTTGGCTGAGTGCCGGCGCGATAGCGTCATGGCCAGCGACCAAATCTCCGGAGGCAGATCTACGGGCTGGATCAAACCAACACGTACATCGGAGCGGAAATCGTGAAGAACAGATCGAACCTCAGGCGCCGTCCACTGCTCCTGGAAGAGTCGCAACTCCACGGCGTTGCTGAATTCTGCTTCGCCGAAAGGGGTTAGAAAGAAAGTTGGGCGGTGGCTTTGGATCAGAGTTAAGGCTGCGAAGGTGTTCGCGTCGCGGCCGTAGAGCGAAATCAGCAGGCTCGTGTCGGCGTAGGCGTTCAAAAGCGGTCCCGGTCCTGAGCTACAAGTTCCGTGCCAGTCTGGCTGGCTTCCTTGTCACGAAAGATTTCCTTCCGAATCGCGCCAAAATCTGGGTAGCTTTCAAGCTTGGGGCGGACGGGCACCAGGCGGGCAATCACCCGCTTGCGCTTGCGGATTTCGACTTCTTCACCCCTCTGCAACCGAGCTTCGATCTGGGGGAAGTGATAGCGGAGATCCCGGACAGTCGCACTCTTCATTACGCAGTTCACCCGACGCTTACTTTCAATAGCGATCCCGTTCCCAGGCCACAAGCTCAGCGCCTGTCTGGTCGACGAATTTATCGCCAAAAGTCTCCTGAATCCGAGCAGCGAAATCTGGGTAGCTTTCAAGCTTGGGGTGGACGGGCACTAGGCGGGCAATCACCCGCTTGCGCTTGCGGATTTCGATCTCTTCGCCCTTCTGCAGGCGCGCTTCGATCTCGGGGAAGTGGTAGCGAAGGTCCCGGACGGTGGCGCTCTTCATGATGTGACTCATTCTAGCATCACAAACGACATACGTCAAATCGGCGCAGAGCCCGCTGCCGTATCGCTACATCGTGGATGTATACTATGCGCATGAAGCGCACAAATCTCGCGCTGGACCCGGAATTGTTGGATCAAACTCGGCGCCTGCTCGGGGTGAAGACCTACTCGGCCACAGTCAATCTCGCCTTGGCGGAGGTGCTCCGGCTGCGCAAGATCCAGAGCCTCCCTCAGTTTTTTGGCAAGGGGTTTTGGCAGGGTAATTTAGGGGAAATGCGCGACGATTTTGTGCCAGGCAGACCCCACTACAGAACGAAGAAGCGCGGCAAGGGATCGACTCATTGAGTCAATGAGCCGATGAGTCAATCTCCTCACTGAAGACCTGCTTACTTGATGTAGTTAATCAAGCTATCTTGCGAGATCTCGCCGGCAGCTTCGATGGCCGCTTGCAGCGTGCTCTCTGACTGGGAAAGATCCGTTGCCACCTGGGCCTCATTGGCGCCTACCAGGTTCGTCTGGTACTGCTGGAGAGTAATCTTCTCCTGGCTCAGGTTGGTGCTGTCAGAATTCAGTTGCTGCAGCGTGTCGCCATAGGAGCTTCGCTGGGCGATCACGTTGTTAAGGGAAGATTGCACGTTGGCAATGTCCGTGGCGATCGCGCTCTGGTTGTTGGATTGGATGTCGCTGCTCAACTGGCTGAGGTACTGAAAAGTCAGGTCCGGTTGCCCCGCAGTTGCCGGCGCACCAAAGATCGTGCTTCCGGCGAGCCCCATAGAAGCCGTCTGGCCTTCGCCGATGTCGACGCTGTTGACCTCGGAGTTGCCGGAGTAGACGCCGGTTGAGCTGTAAGGCTGAGTGTTCACCGCAGTGCCGGCGAACACATAGTTGCCTTGGTAAGTTGTGTTCGCAAGTCCGATAACTTGCTGCTGGATCTGGTCCACCTCCTGACCCAGAGCTTGAAGCTCGCTTGTAGAAAGCGTGCCGCCTGCCGCTTCGGTGCCCACCGAAACCGCCTGGGTTAGACTGGTGACAACCGAATTCAAGGCAGAATCAGCCGTATTCAGAGAGCCTTGCACGGTGCTGACGCTGTATGAGAACTGATCCACGTCAGCGATCTGGGCGTTGCTGATCACCCATTGGCCGGCGGCCAGGGGATTATCGGAGAGGTTGTTGACACTCTTGCCTGAGGAGGCTTCTATCTCGTCCTGACTCTCGCTCTGCTGGTCGGCCTGTATGTTGGCCAGCAGATCCGTATACATTTCGGAAGTGACGACACGCACGGAAGTTCTCCTCTATTTACTATCTTTCTCAACTGCTCTCGCCGAGCGATATGGCCGTCTGGGCGAGCTGGCTGACCACGTTGACGATCTGGGCGGCGGCGCTGTAAGCGGTCTGGTACTGAATCAAGTTGGCCGATTCTTCATCGAGGGACACGCCTGAAACCGACGCCTGTTGGTTCTGGAGCTGCTCGACGACGAGATTCTGGGCGGTTTGCTCGTTAGTGGCCTGTGATACTTCGGTGCCGATATTGGACACGAAGTTCGAATAGTAGTCCATGGCGGTTTGCCCGCCGAGCCCGCTGAGGGTCTGGTTTTCGATATTGGCAAGCGCCAGCGCGTTGCCGTTGCTTCCGGTGGTGCCATCAGAGCTGGCGGCGACCTGCGAGGGATCCGTAAGGGCTACGGAAATCTCTGCTGCCGCGCCTGTTGACCCGTCCGTT
>JASHYZ010000136.1 GCA_030042795.1 Terriglobia bacterium
CCCTCGGGGGAGAGCGGGACTTCGCGCGGCAATGCCCCGTGTGCCGAACCACCTTTCCTGAGCAGGCACTCGGGGCTCTGATCCTCTATCAACGCTTCCAGACCGAAGCGCGCAAGGGAGGTCTGGATATCCGGTTCAGGATCAAAATTGCGTAGGGCGCCGTCTTTCGCAATAATCCACGTTTTTCCTATTGCCGCCAACGGGCCCAGCGCTTGCGTCCCGCGGCGATGAGTTGCTCCGAGCGGTCACGAGCGGCTTCAATCCCCGCGCTTACCTTTGATTGAGCGCTCCGAAAGCGCTGGTTCAGCACTACGACGGTCTGCACTCCCGGTAGTTGCCGCGCGGAAACGCCATTCTGCCGCATCGCGAGGTAGCCATAACCCACGACTGCAGCAAGCGCGAGGACCAGGATGAGCACTACCGTCCATGGCGCTCCGGTCTTCTGCCGCGGCGCCAGCTTCGTATATCCCAGACTTGCAAAGAGCTCGTTCGCGGCTCGCTCCCGGCGTTCCTGAGCCAAGTCGTTCGACACGGAGCCCAGATCGATCGGAGTGTCATCAATGGTGCTGCCGCTCCGACGCACCTTGGGCTCTTCGACGGCAGTTGCTGCAACAGACGTGGTGGCTGCAGCAGATGGCGAGGCCCTTCGGGCCTTGATCTTTTGCCAAGCCTCATCTTCCCGAAGCCGGTCACGTTCGAGGCGATACCGTTCGTCGGTAATTTTCAGCGGAATGTCGGAAATGTCCCTCTGGCCATCACCAAGCTTTTCCCACCCCTCGAAGTGCTGGCTCTCGTCGGTCCGAGCGGATGAATCCAACCCGGCTGTCGGGTTCGGGTTTATGTCTCCCAGCACGCGCATTTGCACACCTCACCTCCTGACTTAGAAGGTCTACAGCGCAAGTGCAGTGCCAAGATCAGAGCGATTTGCGGTTGGCAAAAGCGTGGTAAAGACTTAGCAGGTTGTTGAAAAACATTTCGGAACCGTGTCATTCCGACGCCGAGAGTTGCGAGGCGGAGGAATCTCGCTCTGAAACTAAAGGAACTACGCGATTCCCCGTCGCCGGCAGCTCCTCGGAATGACAGTCGGGATGGGTTTTTCAACAATCTGTTTTGGGGTCGTCGCGTGAGAAAGGAGGGTTGGTGTGTATTGCCTGGACAAGATTGCAGACTAGGCGAAAAATTTACCCAAGATCAGCGGCTGTATTTCCCTTACTTATACACAGCGCATTAAGTCTTGAGGCCAGTTGGGTGGTGCAAGGGCACGGCTTTAGCCGTGCCCTTGCGGGATACAACATCATCCAGTGCGTTCCCTATAGTACGATCAGACTGAGTCCCGCCCGGTTCATTGAAGTCGGCGATGCCCACGCGCACGATGGTGTCGCGGGAATTGCCGTTGGGTTTCTCCGTCCACGCCCCGTAAACGTGTCCGCCGGAGGCAGCCAGGCCCGTGTAGTCTCCCAGAAACACACGTGCCGGATCGAACGGCGTGGTGGTCCAGGCGTAGTTCACGAAGGTGCGTCCGCCATCCGTCGATCTGGCCAGCACGATCGTCGGTTCTCTGTTCTGAAGGTCATTCCGGCGGTCATAGAAAACTACGTTTGCGGCGCCCGTCGCCTGGTCCACCGCCAGCCACTGGAAAAACTGATCCGCGCCATCATGCATCGGGTCAGAGTTCACACGCACGGCCGGGGACCAGGTGTGGCCGCCGTCAGGTGACGTGGAACAGAAAACGTCAGTGTCACCGTTGCGATAGTCGCTCCACACCACGTAAAGCCGCCCCGTCTTGCGATCCATATCGATCACAGGAAATCCGTTGCAGCGCGCGACGCTCTCCACGTCAAACATGATGGGTGCGGTGTCAATCACGTTGCGCGCGGGCTCAAAGGTATGCCCGCCGTCGCGGGACAGCGTGAACACAATGTGCTGGCCGTCGCCCCACACGGCGTAAAGCGTGCTGTCGGGGCCGACGACGCCGGAGAACCCCTCGTTGGCGCCGTTGTCGTCGCGCGGCAGTCCGCGGTGGCTGTCAATCTCCAAAGGCGCTGACCAGGTCTTACCGTCATCCACGGACCGCGATAACACAATTTGAGAATCAACCAGCGTCCAGCGCGTCCAGCCCACGTACAAGGCGCCGGAGTAGGGTCCCTCACTGCTGTCGGCCACAATGTAAGGTTTATCTTCGAACGGGATGCCGGGCTCACTTCGTTGCTGGGCGACAGGGAAATCCTGTGTCTCCCAGGTCTCCCCGCCGTCGAGCGACCGCCTCACGAAAATTCCGTTGCGAGTGGCGCCGTGCGCCCAGTAATTGAACGTACCCAGTTTGTCGAAAGCGATGTAACACAGAAAGGCGTGGCCGTGCTTGTCATAAGTCACCGACACGTCGCCGGAGACACGGTAATCAGGGGGCGCCGTATTGGCCGCCGTATCCCAGGTCTTCCCGCCATCGGGTGAGTAGGCAATGTGGGCGTTGTCCTGATAGGCCACCGACACCTGTTGCGGATTAAGAGGATTGATGGCTACCGAGGGCTCGGTGAAATAGCCGGGCTTCGGCGTAAGAGTGTGCACCTCGGCTCCGGGCGCCTTCGGAAGATCCTGCGCCGGAGATCTTGAGACCGCCAGGGCCAAACCAAAGGCCAAGAACACGACGGGCGCAACCCCTTTGGCCCCCGGGACGCTGGCGCGGCCCCGGAGGTGCTGAAACTCGCGCTTAGCAGTTCGTTGAAAAACCTTGCGGAACCCTGTCATTCCGAGCCCGTTCGCCCTTCCGTTGCGAACGGTTCCTTCGCCTTGCTCAGGACAGGCTCTGAGCGCAGCGCAGGAGCTCAGGGTAAACTTCGCGAGGAATCTCGCTTTGAAACTAAGGGAAATACGCGATTCCTCGTCGCCTTGGGCTCCTCGGAATGACAGTTTGGACGAGTTTTTCAACGAACTGTTCGGCTGCTGGATCATCCTCAGTTTTCCTTTCCGGAAAGTCTAATGAGAGCCCTCGGCTCAGCGAAGGCGCTCTTTGGTGTCGCGATCTCTCCACAAACGGAATCCTCCCAGAAAGGCGTTATTGTTGTCGCCAAGCCGCGCCTTGGGAGGAAGCTTCTTCAAATGCCTGGCGTTCCCACCACCCAGCACCACGTAGTCAACCTCCAGCGCCGTGGCGAGTGCGTCCACCACTTCGGCCACGCGCTGTCGCCATTTCTTCTTCCCCTGGCGCTTAAGAGCACGCTCGCCCAGCCATTCTTCATAAGTCTTTCCCTTCTTATAGGGCACATGTGCCAGTTCCATGGGTTCGAGGATCCCGTCGACAATCATGGCGGAACCGAGTCCGGTCCCCAGGCCTAGAAAGAGCATGCGTCCGCCTTCGTAGCTTCCCAGAGCCTGCATGGCAGCGTCGTTAATCAACTTGACGGGCCGGCCGAACGCCTTGCGAAAATCGAATCCGACCCAGCCGCGGCCCAAGTTGAAAGGTTCGCTCACAGGATGACCGTGAAGCACGGGCCCCGGATATCCGATGGAGATAACGTCGTACTGCCAGTCCTCAGCGAGACGTTTGACCTGCCGGACCATCTCAGCGGCCGTCATCTTTGGGCCTGACACCACTTCTCGCCTTTCCTTCTGACCGCTGGCGAGAACTTTGACGTGAGTTCCTCCGACATCAATGACAAGTACCTTGGCGCCTCTTCTGCCGGCTGTAACTTTCATGAGTTCTCCCTAAACAAAGCCGAGTCAAACCGCATTTTTCGAAGGCGAAATGGGATTTCCGGGGACCCTTCGGCATACGTCACAAACCTCCTTGAAAAGTCGGCTTGTGAGAAGGCCCCAATACGTTGATCCAACACGAACTCTCACACGTCAATCTTCTGCACCTTGTGCCTGTTGAGGTACCAACAGGGAGTATAGCCAAGGTGTGGAAAGAGCGAGCGGATGCAGGTTTCATTTTGGGGCTGGTCGAAATAATAATCCGGCTTTCCGTCCTTCTTCATCACTGAGTAGTAGCGCTGAACTCGCACCGTTGCGAAAGCCTTGCCTTTCGCGATCCTGAATCGCAGATCGTCGCCGGCGTACACTATGCAGATCAGTAGGGCCGCAGCGATCAAGACGCGCCTCATGCCTTCCATCCCACAGTTCGTATTTTGTCACTCGTAGTCCGTGAACTCTGAACTGAGTAACTCCGAACCGAGCCTCTCTGATATTATCCTCTGTCGGCGGTTGTTTGGCATTTGGAGTAGCCCAAGCCGCCTCAGAAGGAGTCTACGATGGCAAACAAGAATGGAAACGGAAGTGTAACCCTGCGCAGCCGCGAGTGGTTCGGCTCAGACACGCTCACCACGATGTCGAATCGCGCGTACCTGCGTGCCGAGGGTTTTACGGGCCCCGCCTTTGACGGCCGGCCCGTGGTGGGAATCTGCAACTCGTGGAGCGAGCTGACCACCTGCAACGCGCATCTGCGGCAGGTAGCCGAAGCCGTGAAGCGCGGCGTGTGGGCGGCAGGCGGGTTTCCGCTGAAGTTCCCCACCATCTCGCTGGGCGAAGTGCTGATGAAGCCCACCACCATGCTCTATCGCAACCTCATGGCGATGGATGTGGAAGAGTGCATCCGCGCTTACCCGCTGGACGCGGTGGTGCTGCTCTGCGGCTGTGATAAGACCACGCCCGCCCAATTAATGGGCGCCGCCAGCGCTGACGTGCCCGCCCTGATGGTGACAGGCGGCCCCATGCTGCGAGGCATGTTTCGCGGCGAGGCCCTCGGCTCCGGTACCGACACGCGCAGATTGTGGTCTGAGAAGCGCGCCGGCCGCCTCAGCGACGAGGACTGGTGCGAGGTGGAGAGTTGCATCAGCCGCAGCGCGGGCCATTGCATGGTGATGGGCACAGCCTCCACCATGACGAGCATCGTGGAAGCGCTCGGCATGACGCTTACCGGCTGCGCCAATATTCCCGCTGCCGATTCACGCCGTTTGGCGGTGGCCGAAGAGAGCGGCCGCCGCGCCGTCGCCATGGCCAAGGACGGGCCGCGTCCTTCCGAAGTGCTCACACGCCAAGCCTTCGAGAACGCGATTCGCGTCAACATGGCCATCGGTGGTTCCACCAACGCCATCATCCATCTGGTGGCCATCGCCGGCCGGCTGGGCATCAACCTCCCGCTGGAGCTGTTCGATGAAATCTCCCGCGGCACGCCGTTTATCACCAACGTACGACCTTCGGGCGAATATCTCATGGAAGACATGTTTTACGCCGGCGGCCTTCCCGCCGTCATGAAGGAGCTGGAACCTTTGCTGCACTTAAAGGCGATCACCGTCACCGGCAAGACCATGGGCGAGAATGTCGCGGAGGCACGCTGCTTCAATCGCGACGTCATCAGGACCCTCAAAGAACCTTTGAAGCCTGAGGGCGGCACCGTGATCCTGAAAGGAAATCTCGCGCCGCACGGGGCTGTGCTGAAGCAAACGGCGGCCTCGCCGCATCTGCTGAGACACAAAGGCCGCGCCCTGGTGTTCGAAAGCTACCAGGACTTGTGGGCGCGTATCGATGATCCCACTCTCGACGTGGACGAGAACTCCGTAATGATCATGAAGAATGGCGGTCCCAAGGGCGCGCCCGGAATGCCCGAGTGGGGCGATATGCCGCTCCCGAAGAAGCTGCTGGAA
>JASHYZ010000137.1 GCA_030042795.1 Terriglobia bacterium
ACTCCGGAGGAAAAGGAGAAGCTGGCCGCGGTGTTTCGTTCCGTGACGCCGTTGCTGCAGCCCACGCGCGACCAGATGGCGAAGCTGCAAAAATCCGTCGATCAGCTCGGCATTCCTACCGCGATGGTGATGGAGGAGAAGCCCGGGTTCCTGCGTCCCGCTACCTACATCCGCGAGCGCGGCAGCTTCCTGAGCAAGGGCGAGAAGGTGTACGCCGGCGTTCCCGCCATTCTCAACCCGCTGCCGCCTGATCAGATGCCCAATCGCCTGGGCCTTGCTTACTGGCTGGTGAGTGATGACAATCCTCTGACCGCGCGTGTCACCGTGAACCGCTACTGGGAGGCGTTCTTCGGCCACGGCATTGTAGAAACCACCGAGGACTTCGGCACCCAGGGCGATCCGCCCACGCATCCTGAGCTGCTCGACTGGCTGGCCACGGAATTTATGCGCGACGGTTGGGACATGAAGGCCATCAAGCGCGAGATTGTAACCTCCGCCACCTACCGGCAGTCCTCGCAGGTTACGCCGGAGCTTCTGGCGCGCGATCCGTACAACAAGCTCCTGGCGCGCGGGCCGCGCTTCCGCGTGGAGGCCGAAACGGTGCATGACATTGCGCTCTCGGCGAGCGGCTTGCTCAGCTCCAAGATGTACGGGCCGCCCGTATTTCCCTACCAGCCCGAGGGCATTTGGGATATACCCTACAGCGACGAAAAGTGGGTGATGAGCCAGGGTGAGGATCGCTACCGGCGCGCCGTGTACACCTTCATGCGGCGCAGCGCGCCCTATCCCAGTCTGGTAACCTTTGACGCGCCCAGCCGCGAGTTTTGCACGGTGCGGCGCGTGCGCACGAACACGCCCTTGCAGGCGCTGACGATGCTGAATGATCCGCTGTTCGTGGACGCGGCCCGCGCCCTGGCGCTGAGGATAATGAAAGAAGGCGGGCAGGACGCTTCTGCGCGCGCCACGTACGGCTTCAGGCTGGTTGTGGCCCGGCAGCCCTCGTCGCCTGAGCTCAGCCGTATTCTGGCCTTTTACAATCAGGAACTTGACCATTACAAGAGTGACGCCAAGGCCGCCGGCGAGTTGATTCAAGTAAAGGATAATCCGCCGCCTGACGTTTCCGAGCGGGCCGCCTGGACCATGGTGGCGAACGTTCTTTTGAACCTTGACGAGACGATTACGAAGGAATGATTGCGATTACGAAGGCAATGATGGCATTGATCTTGAATCTCCAGATTGATATTGAATTTCCAGAGTGATGGCGTTGGTCTTAAATCTCCAATCTGAAATTTTAGATTGCCTGGTTTCTCCCGCGGCGCGACAGCAACAACCTCAGGAGCGCGGGCGTCTCGCCCCTTGGCGCCCTTTTGCTCCAGCAACGGAGGCGGTGATACGGCGCAAAATATAGAAATTGGACGCGGCGCCTCGTCGCCGAAAAAACAAGAATTCCTTTTTGGCCTATCCTGGAATGTTATTGAAAACAAAGGACCGAAAATGAGAAAAATGGGACAAATGAGACTACCCTGGAATGTGCTTGAAAACAAATGACTTAATCATTCTAAACCTGGAATGTTGTTGATAAATAAGGTTGTTAGTTAGTTTTTGGACTCGTTGCTTTGGACGTATGTGATTGAAATTACTAGCGTTAGGCATGTTTTCCTGGAATGTGCATGATAAAAAGCAACTTACATCATCTTCGACAGTCAGCCTATTAAACTTCATTCGAAGTAAAGGACGGTTTCTATGGATCATACATCGGACATGAAAGGCCTCATTCAAGCAGTCACTCGACGCTATTTCTTCCGGCAGGCAGGCTTCGGCATCGGCGCCGCTGCGCTCTCGTCGCTCGCCAATCGGTACGCCTGGGCTAGCGGTGTACCCGGCCCGATGACGCCCGTACCGCCGGCCGGCATGGCCCCGGCGGCAAATCCGCTTGCTCCCAAACCCCCCATGTTCCCGGCCAAGGCGAAGAGCATCATCTACCTGTTTATGGCCGGTGCGCCCTCGCAGTTGGACCTGCTCGACTACAAGCCCAAATTGCAGCAGTACGACGGCCAGAAGATCCCGGAGGAGTTGCTCAAAGGCCAGCGTTTCGCCTTCGTGAAAGGCGATCCCAAGCTGCTCGGCTCGCCTTATGAGTTCAAGAAGTGGGGCCAGTCGGGCGCGGAAATCTCCGAGCTGTTGCCTCACCTCGCCGAGGTGGCGGATGACGTCGCCATCGTGCGTTCCATGCAAACCAGCCAGTTCAACCACGCGCCTGCGCAGATCTTCATGAACACAGGCTTCCAGATTATCGGCCGCCCCAGCTTCGGCTCCTGGATGACTTACGGCCTGGGCAGCGACTGTACGGACCTGCCCGGATTTGTGGTGCTGATTTCCGGCGAGAATCAACCGGACGGCGGCAAGGCTTGCTGGGGCAGCGGTTTCCTGCCCAGCGTCTACCAGGGCGTGGAGTTTCGCTCCCAAGGCGACCCGGTGTTGTTCCTCACCAATCCGGAAGGGGTAAGCCCTGACGTGCGGCGCCAGTCGCTCGACGCGCTAAAGGACCTGAACGAGATCGAGCTGAAGAGCAACGGCGACCCGGAGATCCTGACGCGCATCGCTTCCTACGAGATGTCATACCGCATGCAGACCAGCGTGCCCGAGCTCACCGACATTTCGAAGGAGCCGCCGTCGATTCACGCCATGTACGGGACAGAGCCCGGCAAGAAATCATTCGCCAATAATTGCCTGCTGGCGCGGCGATTGGTGGAGCGCGGGGTGCGATTTGTGCAGCTCTACCACCGGGGCTGGGACAACCACGGCACCTCCAGCCACGACGACATCATCAATCGGCTGCCGAGCCTGTGCCGTGAGACAGACCAGGCGGCGGCGGCGCTGGTGAAAGACCTGAAACAACGTGGAATGCTCGACGGTACCGTCGTGGTGTGGGGCGGCGAATTCGGCCGCACACCGATGAACGAAGCCCGTGACGATTCGAAGTTCCTGGGGCGCGACCACCATCCGCGCGCCTTCTGCATGTGGCTGGCGGGCGGCGGCATCAAGCCCGGCATCACCCTAGGCCAGACAGATGAGCTAGGCTATAATCCGGTGGAAGACCCGGTAGACGCTCACGACCTACACGCTACCATTCTCAATCTC
>JASHYZ010000138.1 GCA_030042795.1 Terriglobia bacterium
TCATGGTCACGGTCACCAGCCAGGCAAGAGGCGCCAGCGTTACCAGCAGGTACCGGCCTTTGCCCATCTTGATCAAAATGGTGGTAGCGATGCACAAGGCGATCGTGGCCAGGAGTTGGTTCGAAATCCCGAACAAGGGCCACAGGCTGTTGATGCCGCCTAGCGGATCGCGCACGCCTTCGAGCAGGAAGTAACCCCACGCGCCCACCATCAAGGCGCTGGTGAGAACCACGCCAGGATACCAACCCGTTTGGCCAAGCTTAGGACTGAGGTGGCCGAAGAGCTCCTGAAGGATGAAGCGTCCCACGCGCGTGCCGGCGTCCAGCACGGTCAAGATGAACAGGGCCTCGAACATGATGGCGAAGTGGTACCAGATGGCTTCGAGACCGCCCATGCCGAGCGTATGCGAAAAGATGTGCGCCATGCCGACGGCGAGCGACGGCGCGCCGCCGGTGCGATTGAAAAGCGTAATTTCGCCTACACGATGGGCAAGCTCGGCCATCTCCTGGCTGGTTACGGGATAGCCCCAGCCGGTGATGGTGGCCACGGCGTGCTCCGGAGTGGCTCCCACGGCGCCCGCCGGACTGTTGACCGCGAAATAGACGCCGGGGCGCAACACGGTTGCCGCTACCATGGCCATCACACCCACGAAAGACTCCATCATCATGCAGCCATAGCCGATGGTGCGCGCGTGAGTCTCCTTGCTGATGAGCTTGGGCGTGGTGCCCGACGCGATGAGCGAGTGAAATCCTGAGATGGCCCCGCAAGCGATGGTGATAAAGCAGAAGGGAAAAACCTTGCCCGCAAAGATTGGGCCTGTGCCATCGGTGAAGCGAGTCAGCGCCGGCAACAGCATCAGCGGGTGCGCGAGCAGAATGCCCACGGCCAGGGCCAGGATGGTGCCCAGCTTGATGAACGTGGCCAGGTAGTCGCGCGGCGCCAGCAGTAGCCATGCCGGAAGCACGGAGGAGCAGAAGCCGTAGACGATGATGATCCAGGCGAGCGCCACGCTGCCGTAAGTAAAGTACGGCGACCAGTGCGCCGAGGCGGCCACGTATCGCCCACTCACTACGCCGGCCATCACCAGTACAAAACCCAGGATGGACGCCTCCAGAACCCGTCCTGGCCTCAGATAGCGCAGGTAAAGTCCAAGCAGCAAGGCTACCGGGATGATAACCGCGATGGTGAAGACACCCCACGGACTCGCCTTCAATGCGTTTACCACCACCAGCGCCACCACGGCAATGAGGATGACCATGATGGCGAGCACGGCGAAGAGCGCCGTCCAGCCGCCGAACTCGCTGACTTCTTCCTTGGCCATCCGCGCCAGCGACCGGCCGTCGCGGCGCATCGAGAAAAAGAGGGTCACGAAGTCCTGGACGCACCCACCGAGCACGCCGCCGATCACGATCCAGAGCGTTCCCGGCAGATAGCCGAACTGCGCGGCCAGAATTGGCCCCACGAGTGGCCCCGGTCCGGCGATGGCGGCGAAGTGATGACCAAACAGCACCCATTTGCTGGTGGGGATAAAGTCACGGCCGTCATCGAGACGCTCCGCGGGCGTGGCGCGCTGATCATCAAGCCCGAGGACACTATAGGCCACAAAACGGCTGTAAAACCGGTAGCCGAGCGCGTAGATGCACACCGCGGCTGCAACGAGCCACACCGCATTCAGCGGCTCGCCGCGCGAGGTGGCGATGAGCCCGAGTCCCAGCGCGCCGAGGCTCGCCACCGCGAGCCAGAAGAGTTTTTTGAGCGTAGTGATCACTTGTTTTGAGCTCCGACCCTTTCATCTTCGCGCCCCTCTTCGCCTGCTCCAGGCTTCCGCCGCAAAGAACGCTCTAGCGTCGGGCGATAGTGTTCGAGTCCCGGAACGTTGAGGCCGGGTATCTTGGCGCGATCGTCCCAGTGACGCAGCCGGACGGCTTCGCGAAAGTATCGGTGCTGTTCAAATTCACGCACTTCGGCGTCGCTGAAAGGTCCGCCCTGCAAGGCGAGGCTCTGGACGGACGCAGGCGAGAGTTGCGCCAGGTACTCGGAATCGGTCTTGCACAGGTAGCGTTTGGCGGCCACGTGAAGCTTGACCGGTTCGGTGACCTCGGGCGGAAAATGCCGCGCCAGCCACGCCTCGCCGGCGCTTTCGTGCCGGGCATCGAGTCCGCGGTCGGCGATATCTTCCGGCAGGTTGTGGGCCAGATGCCCGATGTCATGGAGTAGCGCGGCCACCACAAGCGATATGGGCGCGCCCTCCTGCTCCGCCTGATAGGCGGCTTGAAGGGCGTGCTCCTTCTGCGAGACAGGTTCCCCAAAGTAGGCTTCATCTCCGCGGGTATCAAAAAGCTTCAGGATTTCGTCAATCGCACCCATGAACGCACTCCATAGAAATCTGATTGATCGTCTTGGCGGCAACGACTTGTGAGATTACCCGAAGTAGTGCTCAGCAGCAACCGCGATCGGAAAAAAAACCTGGAACTGGGCAACAGTGCCTCCGCCTGCGGCACAGGCAGCTTGATACCTCCACCGAAATGCATCACACCTTGGTGAGGCAGCGAAACGACGGCTACATGTCGGGCGGCGTCACTGATGCTGCAACTGCAACAGGCGCCTTGACATTGGCAATGACGTTCGTCTACCGTCAATAGAAGGCCACATCTGGCCTGAACAAGCGGAAAAGGGGGCTTGTGGTGCGCTTGTCTCGCTGAAGGAGAAAGCGATGAAGCTTCGTACCTGGTTATTCTCGGCCGTGATCGGCACCTCTTTCTGCTGCTGCGGCGTAGCTGGGTTTCAGGCTGCGCAGCGCGTGGCGGCATCCCAGGAAACCCAACAACCCAGTCAAACCACTCAGCAGCCGTCTGAGCCGCCGGTGACGCAACCCTCACAACCTGACCTGCAACAACCGGTGGACCAGTCTGCACCGGGCACTGTTACGGCTCCAATGACTCCAGGGGTTACGCCCACAAGCCCTGGCGAGGAAAGCTCCGCAGACAATCCTGCAACCTCTGGTGGCCTCGACGCCGGAAGTCCGGCAAACGGCCGAATCGGCCCTAACTATCTTCTGGGTCCGG
>JASHYZ010000139.1 GCA_030042795.1 Terriglobia bacterium
GAGCTGCGTTCAAGCATAAGACGAAAATCTTCGCGGCACAAGAAGAAATTGGACGTTAGTAACACGAGGGACTGAAGATGAAGAAGCTTGTGATGGTGCTGTTTGCTATCGCCGCTCCTCTCGTGGCGCAAGAACGCAAAGTGGCGCCCACGTGGCTGCACCGCTATGTGCCGAATCTCCCCGAGCGGCGGACTGATTTCAGCACCAGCACCTGTCGGTATAAGGCAATTTTCGGCGAGAGTGACTCCGAATCAAGAGCCCTGCAGAGCGTCACTCGCTTTGGCGAAGCTTCCGTGGACGCGGGCGGCGCCTGCGAAGCTGTCGACTATCCGCGGCAGGAAGAACTCTATTTCGTGCTGGAGGGAAGCGGCGTGTTGCGCTACGGGGACGAAAGTCACTTGATGCGCAAGGATGACTTCGCTTACGCACCGCCCGGCGGTCGCCATAGCTTGTCCGGTTCAGGCGACCAGCTGTTCCGGCTCGTAGTGGCCACTGTGAAAATCCAGCCGGAGATCTCCATTCCGGCTGCGCCGCTCAAGCCGATGGTTGCGAATCTTGACGAGCTGAAGGAGCAAACGGTAGAGGGTCACCCGGCCTCCGTTCTCTACAAGCTTCTCATCGGGCCGCACAACGCAACGCGCGATCGCATTAACGCCGCTTATGAGGTAGCTGATTTCTTCCTGATGGACTTCGCGCCCGGCGGGACGAATTTCCCGCATCATCACGAGGTGGAGGAAGAGATTTACCTGGTGATTGACGGGGAGGGACAGATGGCCGCGGGCGGCGGCACGGACGGAGTCATGGGCCTGCACCCGGCCAAGGCGGGAGACGCCTACTATTTCCGTCCAAATTGCACGGTCGGCTTCTACAATCAAAGTGCGTCAGGGGCAAAGGCTCACATCCTTGCAGTGCGCACCTTTGTTCCCTTGCCAAAGAATCCGGACTGAGCGTTCGCCGTTCTTGCCTTGCGTCTTCGCGCCTTGGCGTGAGCCGCTGGATTCTTTCACAGCTTCTTAGCCCCAGGGAAAGGAACTATCACATGCCAATCCAGTTGTCTTCTGACCGCCGATCCTTCATGAAATGGGCGGCGGCCGCGCCCCTGCTGACGCAGATCATAGCTCGCGATCTTTACGCCAAGACGGCTAGCCTCGCGGGGAAAGACGTCTCCGATAACATCTATAAGCGCCTGGGCGTGAAGACGGTCATCAATTGCCGCGGCACCTGGACGTATCTCAGCGGCTCGCTGGAGTGGCCGGAAGTTCGAGCGGCGCAAGTGGAAGCGGCCCGTCATTTCGTCAATATTCTCGAACTCCAGCGCGCCGCGGGCCGCAAACTTGCAGAACTGACGGGTGCGCCCAGCGGCATGGTCACGTCAGGCGCGGCGGGCGCCATGGCTTCCGCCACCGCCGCCTGCATCGCAGGGAGTGATCCTAAGAATATCTGGCAGCTTCCGGACACCACCGGCCTCAAAGACCAGGTGATCATGGCCGGCGGACGTAGCTTATTCGATAGCGCCATCCGCCTAGCCGGGGGCAAACTCGTGCTGGCCTTTTCGCCCGAAGAGATCGAATCCACCGTCAATGACAAAACGGCGATGATCTATACCACTCACCTGGGCGACACGCTCAAGAAGGAGCTCGCCATCGCGCAGGCGCACCGAGTGCCTCTGCTGCTTGATGACGCCGCTGGCATTCCGCCCATTGAGAACATCAAACTTTACGCGCGCATGAGCATCGATCTTTACACCTTCTCCGGCGGCAAAGGCCTCTGCGGGCCGCAGTGCAGCGGTGTGCTGCTCGGCCGCAAAGACCTGATTGACGCCGCGCTACTCAACACCAGTCCCTATGAAGGCGCCGTGTGCCGGGCCATGAAGGTGGGCAAGGAGGAAGTGATGGGTTGCTTGGCTGCTATAGAGACGTGGCTGAAAGTTGACGCCAACGCGCTCTATCGCCAGTGGAACCAGCGCGTGCAGAGAATCGCTAGGCTGGTCGGTACAGTGCCTGGCGTCAAGACGAAGATTTATATTCCCGACGATGGGAATCGTTATCCCACTTTGCGAGTCTCCTGGGACCAGCAGGGCTGGGGCTTCGGCGTCATGGATTGCGCTCGCAAACTCCGCGATGGCGAACCGGTGATCGAAGTTCTCGGTCCGGACAACCCCAGCGGAGTACCCGGCGCTCGCGAGGGCAATCCGAACCGGAAGGAGCTCAAGGAGCCGGACCATCTCGAACTCGTTTCCATGACCATCCAACCTGGCGAAGAGATCATCGTCGGGCAGCGGCTGAGGTCAATCCTCTCCGCGGCAAGCAAGAGAGCATAGCTTCTAGGAGACTTTCCCGGCGGCGCAGCGGGGTCGTCGGAGTTTTGCCGTACCGGTACTTCCTCCTGTCTTTTCGCGCCGGGAAGATGGAACCGCCGTCTCAGAAAATCGCACGCCTTTGCACCTCCAGTTTGCTCTTCAAACTGAACCGCGCGTCGCCACGCTCGCCGTCCAGGATGCGGCGGGCCAGATACTCGCCCACCGCCGGTCCGTGCTTGAAGCCGTGACCCGACCCTCCACCTGCAAGCCAGACGTTCTCGAAGGCGGGATGCCGGTCCAGGAGAAAGTCTCCGGTGGATGTGTTTTCGTATTGGCAGACCCGAGCCTCCACAAGCGGAGCATTATACAGCGCGGGAAAGCGAAGACCCAGATAACGGTGGGCCTCGCTGAGGGCTTCCTCGCTGGGTATCCGGCTGCCGGTGTCAGGGTCAAAGGCGTCGCCGTGGCGGTCAATGCCGACCTTCACGCCTCGGCTCTCAAGATCCGGCATGCCGTAGGCCTCATGGGCCAAGTCGATCCAGGTGGGCAACGCGGGAGGAGCAAAGCGAGCGTCGCCAGCAGTAGGTGCGAAGAAGAACACTTCCTGGCGAGTGATGAAGAGGCGGTGTCCCAGCAAATCCGGAAGGAGTTTTCCGAGCCAGGGACCGCAAGCAAAGATGATGACGCCGTCGGCGCTCACAGCTAGGGACTTGCCTTGGGTGGTTCGGACAGCCTCAAGACGCCCACGAACAGCCTCATCCAAGGACGGCGGCACTACCGCGGCTTGCACATACTCGACGCCCTCACGGATGGCCTGCACGGCGACCGTCGCAACCGCCCGCCGCGCCAGCAATACGCCGCTGTCAGTTTCCAACAAAGCCCAGCTAACATCATCGTCGAGCGCAATCTGGGGATAGCTGGCCGCCAGTTCCTGACGGGAGAGCGTTCGATGAGGCACACCGAGCTTTTCGAACGCTGCCAGACTGGCGGCGTTGTAACCATCCGCATCGGCGACCCTCCCAAACCACAGAACACCCGTTGGGTGAAACAGCGGTTGGCCGGTTTCCGCAAAAAGCTCCTTCCAGCGGTCGAGGGCCTGAATCGACCAGCGCGTGTATATGTCGTTGGGACCGTAACCCATGCGAATGATGCGCGATTCGCCGCCCGAGCTAGCCCGGCTGTGGGCTGGTCCGTGAGCCTCCACCAGCGCTACACTGCGGCCGCGGCGGCAAAGATCGAGAGCCGTCCAAGCTCCGAAACTGCCAGCGCCCACCACAATGGCATCAAAGGTTTTGGACATAAAGAGGTTAGGCCGGGCTTGAATTCGGTGCGCCAGACAAGTAACTCTTAAAGTCTAAGTGCGACATAGGCAAACCCCTCAGGCTTTTTGAACCGTTGCGCTTCCGGCCAGAGAATCCCTAGTCTAGCAGGCTGGGTTCCAGGCTGTGGCGGTCAATAATAAGGCTTGCTCTGCAGTCCAGGGCAAACAAGAAGCAAACTGAGATTCGTCAGTTGTCAATAGCGGATTTCGTGCACTGAGTATACCAAGTCGTGCACGGGCGGGCCTAGCCAACCCAAGCTCAGATAACCACGTGTTTAGCACACGCTGTTAAGTGACTTCGTATGAATATATTGTAAGTATCTTGACAGCTATCCCAAGTCTGGTATCTGCCATGCTTTACTCCGAGGCGAAGTATAATCCCAAGGAGGTTGCAACCCCTATGAAGAAGCTTTTCACTCTGCTTTTCACCGCGGCATTGGCGATTTCGTTGGCCGCTCCTGTGTTCGCGCAGGATTCTAGCGCGTCGCAGTCCACTGAGACCAGCAAGCCTGCGAAGAAAGAGAAAAAGGCGAAGACAAAGAAGGCCAAGAAGAGCACCAAGACGGACAGCTCCTCAAGTTCCCCGTCTCAATAGTAAATAACTGCAGCATATGGCTTTACAACGCCGGGCTCAAGCTAACGCTGTGAGCCCGGTTTCGTTTTCTCGTGCATTTGTGCCCGAAAACCAGTAACTGCAACTTGTTTCCCAACTGAAACCTAAGCCCGGTCCTATCCCCAGCCAAAGTTGCCCCTTGAGTCAACTGCCTGCAAGCGAGCAAGCTAGCTTCTTTGGTTGCGCACAGCGGTTGGCCCGCAGCGACACACAAGCCCCGTAGAATCAGTAAGCCATTACAGGTGGCGGAAACGGGAACTCAAAGGCTAGATGTCTCAGTTTCCGGTCAAGGCGATATCATGCCCCTGCTTCATATAGCTGGGTAAACCCTCCGTTCCTGCTCCACAACAGGCTTACGAAAACTTGTTGACAGCGCCTCACGTACCGTTCTACTCTCCAGTAGTCTAACTATGGGTAGAGGCGAAGCTCAAAAAACCGAGATGCTGCCGGGCACACTCTACTTGTTGGTGCTCAGAACGCTTGAAGCCGGACCGATGCACGGCTACGGCATCGCCCAGCGCATCAAGCAGCTTTCTCAGGACGTGCTCACCGTGGAAGAAGGCTCGCTGTATCCAGCCCTGCAGCGCATGCTAATCAAGGGCTGGGTTGTGGCTGAGTGGCGCCCGTCGGAGAACAATCGGCGCGCCCGCTATTACCGTCTGACTCCGGCCGGCCGCAAGCAACTCGGCGTTGAGCTTTCGGAATTCGAGCGAGTCATCCAGGCGATCACGCGAGTGATCCAGCCGGAGACGATCGGGTGATCGGGCGATTGAGGGATTGAGTGATCGGGTGAATGAAGGATTGAGCAATTGAAAGATTGACTCATTGAATCATTGAGTGAATGAGCCAAGCTCGTAGGTAGTGGCGGTTTAGGGTGGCACAGTCCACGTCCCTCGTCATTCCCGCGTAAGCGGGAATCCAACTGGTGTCACTACCTTCTTCACGGGGGTTCCAGACCATGCAACAGCTCGATGAGCTTTGGCGGCGATTGCGATTTTTCTTCCGGCGCGGCCAATTCCAGCGCGAACTCGATGAGGAGATGCGGCACCACCTGGAATTGAGCGCGCGAGCGCACGCCGAAGCGGGTGAATCGCCGGGAGAGGCAAGGTTTGCAGCCCAGCGCGAGTTGGGCAACACACTGCGTCTGCGAGAGGAGAGCCGCGATATGTGGGGCTGGACATCGTTCGAAAGATTCAGTCAGGACCTGCGTTACGGCCTGCGACAAGTGCGACGGGCACCGTCATTCTCGGCGGTCGCAATATTCACACTCGCACTGGGCATTGGCGCTACTGCCGTGATCTTCAGCGTGGTTGATAACGCCTTGCTCCGTCCGTTCCCTTACAAGAACGCTGACGGCATCAGCATCTTCCGCATCCACGACCTTGATCAGTCCGGCGACTCTGGCCGCCTGGGGCTCTCCGTGCCTGAATTCCTCGACTTTCAGGAGCAGAACCATGTCTTCGCGGACATGACAGGTACAGGTCCCGCGAACGTGCTCTACACGGGCGATGGCGGCATGCAGGAATTGCATGGAGCG
>JASHYZ010000140.1 GCA_030042795.1 Terriglobia bacterium
CGCCATAGAAAGGGACGCGATTCATGAAAGCCGCGAATGCCGAGATAATCTCATCGATATCGCGATAGTGCTCGAGGTGCTCGCGGTCAATATTCGTGACCACCGCAATCGAGGGCAGCAATTGCAGAAATGAGCGATCGCTTTCGTCCGCCTCCACCACCATCAGTTCGCCCCTGCCGAGGCGCGCGCTTGACCCAAAAGCGTCGAGCCGTCCGCCGATGACCGCGGTGGGATCGAGCCCCGCTTCTGACAGCATCAGCGCGATCATCGAAGTAGTAGTCGTCTTCCCGTGAGCTCCGGCCACAGCCACGCTGAACTTCATCCTCATCAATTCGGCGAGCATCTCGGCGCGCGGAATCACGGGAATCTCCAGCCTCGCGGCCTCCAGCACCTCGGGGTTGTCCGGGCGCACCGCGGAAGAGATCACCACCACTTGTGCGCCGTGCACGTGGCCGGCCGCGTGCCCTTCGTTGAAGCGAGCGCCTAACCGCACCAGGCGGTCAGTGACGGGACTCGCTTTCAGGTCAGAACCCGACACCGTGAAGCCAAGATTCAGCAGCACCTCCGCGATACCGCTCATGCCGATACCGCCGATGCCCACAAAATGGACACTCCGAACTCTGCCGAGCATTCGGCCAAACTCTTGTGTGCTCAACGGCAATTATCCCTTCCTCTTTTGACGGCGACCATTGAGTTCTTCTATGAGGTCCGCAATGCGTGCCGCCGCGTCAGGGCGCGCCAGGCTGCGCGCCGCCTGTTCCATGGCTGCCAGCCGCTCGGGCGAGGCCACGAGTTCATCGATGACTCTCACCAGACGCTGAGGCGTGAGTAGGCTTTGTTCGAGTACGCGTGCTGCGCCCGCGCGTTCCAGGGCCCTGGCGTTCCCAAGCTGGTGCTGATCGGTGGCGCCGGGGAACGGGACCAATACCGCCGCTCTCCCCGCCGCCGCGAGCTCACCCGCCGTGCTGGCGCCGGCGCGCGAGACCACCAGGTCCGCACGGGCGAACGCTGCGGGCATGTCATCAATGAAGGCCACCACGTCAGCCGGTACACCGGCCTGCTTGTACGCCTGACGGACTTCGTCGGCCTCGCCCTCACCGGTCTGGTGGATCACGCATACCGGTCGAGAAGCCAGCAGCGGCAGACTCCCCACGAGGCAGCGATTGAGAGCTGCCGAACCTTGGCTGCCGCCGAACACCAGGATCGTGAACGGTGACCGGTGCTCGTGAGGCGCAACCTGGAAGAACGCCTTTCGCACGGGCAATCCAGTGAGACACGCCTTGGCCCCGAAGTAGTGCGCGGTCGGTTCAAACGCAATGGCGGCCCTCGTGACGAACCGCGCGAGGGCGCGATTCGTGAACCCGGGCGCGGCGTTAGGCTCCACCAGCACGGTCGGAATGCGCATCAGCGCTGCTTCCAGCAGTACGGGGCCGGCAACATAGCCGCCCAGGCCCAACGCGACATCGGGTTGAAAGCTCCTCAGCACTCCAAAGGCTTCATGAAAAGTAGCCGGCAAAACCGAAGCGTTTTTCAGCCGGCGCCATCCCCGAATACCCTTCAGTCCTGCCGCCGTGAGCGCGCGGTAGGGAAACCCCGAAGACTCAATCAAGTGCGTCTCCAGCCCCCGTGTTGTACCCAGGAACTGGAAGCGTAACCCTCCTGAGAGGTACGAATTTCGGCGGCCGAGAAGCTCCTCCGCTACCGCCAGGGCTGGAAAAATATGACCGCCCGTACCGCCGGCCACCATAAGCACGCGCAGTGGATCTTCGGGACTGTTCCGTATGGCTGGGATACTCGCTCCGTTTCAGCGGCGGTTGTCTCAAGTGGCATGTTGCGAAATGTTCAACAGGATGCCCACTGCCACAAGGTCCATGAGCAGCGCGGAACCCCCGTAACTGATCAGCGGCAATGGAATGCCTTTCGTCGGCAGAAGGCTCAGGACCACGCTCATGTTGACAAGCGCTTGGCCCACCAGCATGGTTGTCAATCCGACCGCCAGCAGCCGCCCGAAGTCATTCGGACAGCGTGCCGCAGCTCGCAGGCCACGCCAAAGGATCACCCCGAAGAGCGCTACCACCAGCAACGCGCCTACAAAGCCCAGCTCTTCACTGATAACCGCGAAAATGAAGTCGTTATGCGGCTCCGGCAGATAAAACAGTTTCTGCTTTCCTTCCATTAAACCGACGCCGGTGATGCCGCCCGTAGCCACAGCGATCTTGGCCTGCAGCGCTTGAAAGCCCTTACCCAGCGGGTCCTTGTCGGGATCGATGAAGGCCACGATGCGGTTCCATCGGTAGGGCACACGGTAGACGAGAAGATAAAACATAGGCGCCGCGCAGGCCAGTGGCACGCCAAAGTAAGCTGTCTTGATTCCCGAAACGAAGAGCATGGCGGCCACGACGAAGAGAATGGCGAGCGAGGTTCCGAGGTCCGGTTCCTTCAGGACCAGCGCCACAGTGAGACCCGTCAGTAAGCCCAAAGGAGCCAGCGTATGCGCAATATCGTTCACCTGGCCGCGACGGGATTCGAGAAAATAAGCCAGAAAGATGACGAGCACCAGCTTGGCAAACTCGGAAGGTTCGAAGCTGACGGGTCCCAGATGAAGCCAGCGATGCGCGTTGTGACTGCTGCCGGAGAGCAGGGCTCCGATCAGCAGGATCAACTCGACAGCAACCGCCGGGAACACGATGAGGGCATTCTGAAGGTGACGATAATCGATGCCCATCAACGCAATCATGGCCACCAGTCCTGCCGCGGCCCAAATGAGTTGGCGCTCCACGAAGTAGTAGCTGGAGCCGTAACGCTCCGCGGCCATGACCGCGGAGGCGCTATAGACCATCAGCGCTCCAAAGAGCACTAACACCACCACAACGCCGAAGAGAATCTTGTCAGACTGAAGCTTTCTCGCCATGAATATTCGGTGTTCCTCGTCTACTTGATCTTCCCCGACTTCGCCGCACCCCGTGACGCATCAGCCTCTACTTCTTCAGAGGGCTCGCGGCGCTGCCCACTGCCTTTCAGACTGGCCTCGGTCACCTCGAAGATAAAAGGTGTGTCATCGATTGCTCGGTGCGCTGATTTCGCAGCAGCGGGTTGCGGAAGCCGCTCCAGAACGACATCGTTGATGGAGACTTCAGCCTCCTGGTCGAGTGGCGGGCGCACTTCAGCGTCCATTTCGTACACATAGATTCGTTCGGGACGGCCGATGACCGGCTTAGCCCCTTTGTCCGCCGGCATGTCCAATTGCTGATCGACGGGAGCGAACACACCCGAGGGTGCCTCCGCTTCCTTACCGCCCAAAGAACTCGCATCTGTGTTAATCTGCAACCGCTCTTGGCTACGATCCGCTGCCTCAGTGGCGGCTGGACCTGGCGCCGACGGCGGCTCAACAGACCCGGCTTCCGAGTCAGCCCTGGGCGCCGCGATCCCTGCAGGCGTTTCCGCATTCTGCGCCGCGTCGCCAGGCAAGTCCCCGGAAAGCAGCGGAGTCAAGGCACTACCAGCAGCTTTGACCGCTGGATTGTCTTCAGGGGCAAAGGTCACGCGGCGCTTTGCCTTGGCGTCAGCGACAGGAGGCTTTAACTCGAGGGCCGGACGGCGTGTGCGACCCGCACTCGCTTCTTGCGCCAGTTGTTCCACAAGCGCTTTGAATTTGCGCCCACGTTCCTCGAAGTCCTGGAACTGATCGTAGCTGGAGCAAGCCGGCGAAAGTAAAACCACCTCACTCGGACGCGCCCTGCTGAAGGCGGTGCGGGTGGCGGTCTCCAAGTCTCCCACTTCCTCCAGGTCAACGGTTCCATTCAGCTCTTGCGCGATGCGCTTGGATGCCGCGCCTATCACCAGCACCTCACGAACGCGATCTTTTAACAGAGGAATAAGGGGAGCGTAGGGCGCGCCCTTGTCCTTGCCGCCCAAGATCAGGTGAACGCCGCGCTCGAAGGCTCCCACGGCCTTCCCGGTGGCGTCAACGCTTGTCGCTTTGGAGTCGTTATAGAACTCAACTCCCGAAACCTCACCCGCCAGCTCGAGGCGGTGCTCAACGCCCCGAAACTCGCGCACAGCGCGCGCAATAGCATCGAAATTCGCGCCCAGAACGCAAGCGGCAGCCGAAGCCGCCAGCACGTTCTCCAGATTGAAGCCGCCGCGCAGCTTCACGTCGCGCGGCGAAAACAAGTCGCGTTCCAGGTGCAGAATGCGGTACACAACCTGGCCGCCGGAAATCACCAAGCCACCGGGAAGGGGCTGCGTCCTGCTGAAGAAGATCCTTTGACCCTGAGTCCGTTCCGCGAGTCCGGCCGTGGCAGAGTCGTCGGCGTTCAGCACGGTGTAATCTGTCTCAGTCTGGTTCCGGAAGATGCGCGCCTTGGCTTCAAGATAGGCTTCGAAAGAGGGGTGCCGGTCCAAATGGTTTGGGGTGATGTTCAGCACCACGGCCACGTGCGGATGCAGACATTCGGTTCCTTCGAGCTGAAAACTGCTGAGTTCAACCACCGTGATGCTGGCGTCGTTCGTCTTTTCCACCATCGAAATCATGGGAACGCCGATGTTGCCACCCACGAACGTGGCGTAGCCGGAGGCTTCGAGCATTCGCCCGAGTAACGAAGTGGTGGTGGTCTTGCCGTTGGAGCCGGTCACTCCTACTAGTCTGCCGCGCAGAAACCAGCTCGCCGCTTCCACTTCGGCCACGACGGGAATACCCCGTTCGCGGGCCGCGGCCAAGGCCGGAAGATCCCAAGGCACGCCGGGGCTGGCCACAATCAAGTCCTGACGAAGGAAGGTGTCGGCGCCGTGTTGCCCAAATTCCACGCCGATCTTTCGGGCCAGCAGATCCGAAATCTCAGACCCAAAAGCCCAGGGCGGACGCGCGTCCGACACT
>JASHYZ010000015.1 GCA_030042795.1 Terriglobia bacterium
CCTTGAGCGGTCGTTGATCGGCGACGCAAAGTGAGATCATTGGGACAAAGCACCCGTTTGCCTGAGCCGATTTTTTCACAGCTTCAAGCGGACGTAGGCGCCACCCAGCGATCCACTGCGCTATGGGCCGGCCCTTCTAGTCTCCGACAAACCTGAGAAGCTCACGGTCTTTTTGACAGCGGATAGCCAGACTCTTAACGGCAGCTAGCAGATGTTGTTCCTCTGGCGTCTGAGCAGATCCTACTAACCGATCCCATTCAGCTAGAAATCGCTTCATCTGAAGATAGTTGAAAACGGTCTCGCCGTACCAATCAATCTTGGCTAGGAGGCTGTCGGAATTTTCATCCTCCGGCGGCAGAAGCCTATGGAGAAAGTTCTTGGGGTCCCCGATGCTGCCGAGGACCTCACGCCTGTAGTTAACAATCGCGATGTCGAGTCCCATCGAAGCTCCCTAGGGCTTACCTGGAAAGGCCGTGATAAGGTTCCCAGATGCATCCGTTATCACGGTGTAGATAGACGTAGCTTGTCCAGTGGTTCTGTCCGTCCCTATAATTCGCCCTGCGTCAACTATGCGTTCGAAGTTGCCGCCCACCTGCCCAACCGGGTCTACAGACTCCGCAGCCTGAATTAAACCCCTTACCTCTTCCGTGCTGTTGAAGAGACTCTTGTTGGCCGTAGCGAGAACCCCTCCGGCGGTGTGGGTCTCCAGCACCTTCGTCAGGCGACCCTCCGATATTTTGATGGCTCCCTCTGCCTCTCCGTCCGTCATGAACGTCGCGATGCCGAGGGCCATCAGTCCGAGGCCGCCTGGCCTCCCATTGAGAAACGCACCGACAAAACCGCCGTAGAAATCTAGCCCCCCACCTTCTATAACGTCGATGCCAGTACGGAACGCTTGCCCGACGGCCATGCCGGTTTGCATAAACGGCAGCGCAAGGTAGGACATGGCCGCGGGTGGCGCATACGTCGTTTTTTTTGTGATGTATGCGCCACCGCGAAGAGCTAGAATTCCTGGGTGTCCCGGCAACACCACTTCTACGGCACGAACCATTTACATTACCTCACCAAGAGCGTCTACCGCCGGGTTCGAGCTTTCGATTCGGACCGTTTCAAACTTAACTTTATCAGGAATCTGGATGATCTCAGGGCCGAACTAGGCTTCCGGATCATCGGCTACGTCCTCATGCCGGAACACTTCCATCTGCTGATTTGGCCCTCGGAGCAAGCGTAGCGCGCACCTGCTTTATGGGTGCGTGGCTTCGGCGCCACCGAGAACGCCAAGCGGGCGTAGCGCGGATCTGCTGTCTAAGATCCGCGGCTTTTTCTGCGATTTGGATGGTTCTATCGTCGCTGAAACCGCGCCGCTCGCTGTGCGCCTGCCCGCCGCGTCGGCACTCCATACTGCCGGGGACGCAGGATGGCGCAGACCTCCGCGGTTTGAGATCTGCGATGGCCCGAAGGGACACTCTCCGGGTCGCCGCGACTACGGTTTGCCTGCATGCCCGCTCGTTACGGCGCTTGGGACTGCGGTCATTTCCGAATGGGATGGGGAGGAGGCGGCACTAAGAAGTCGCTTCGCGAGATCGCCGACCCTACAAAGCAAGGGTCTGCGCCAGCCAGCGAGGGACAGATCATACCAAATCTCTGTCCACGTCATATGGTTGTTGATCCATAGCAGGATTCCGCCAAAGAAGAAAGCCGCAAACGCCAGGATGGTCCATCATTCTCCCCTTCTAAGGTGAAGTCAGCGCACCCGAACCAGCGGCGGTGGAACATGCTCTTCCAGTCGCGTGATCCGGTCGCCATGGTTTTCGAGCTTTGACTCGATGCGGCCCAGGCGGGTGACGATATCGTCCAGCCGTTTGTTTTGCGTGTGTGAGGCCAGCCAGATGGTGGCGATGAAGGTGACGATGATCGGCAGCGCCACGGACAGGAAATTCTGAAGCATCGTTTCTTCCAAGGTGAACTGGCTGAAGTATCAGCTTGATGAGGGTGCCTTGTCAAGCTGCTTCGCCTTCTCCCAGCGCTTGCGCGCGTTGGCGCGGCACGCGGCCGTCTTGGCTGCCGCTCGATTTCTGGTAATCCTTTAGCTACTCCCAGACGGGCTCACTTCCCACCGAGGTACGGTAAAAGATCAATGGAATCTTTTGCGGTGGTAGGCTCTCTGCCATCATGAACCTCCCACCCTTTCGCGGTCGGGGAACCTTTGGGGTTCCCACTCGAACACCTCCTCGGGTGTCTCCAAATTTCGACCTTGCAATATTTACTGAGATATTGATAATTAGATTGCTCTCAATTCGGTGAGCTATTTTTCAAGGCGAGGCCGTTATCCTGGACTGCAACCCAAAAGAGGAATTCTCCACCGCGCATAACGGAGCCACACAGGGATTTCCCGGTACCCTCCGTGGCGAGACATCATCATGCGGTTATCTGGGCGCCAATTGTGAATCGAACGTCACTGGGCCGGATGTCCAGCTTGGAATCGCAGCCCAAATTTTTTGAAATTTTTCGGGTACCCTGGAATGTTATTGAAAATAAAGGGTCGGAAATGAGAAAAATGGGACAAATGAGACTACCCTGGAATGTATATAAAAACAAATGACTTAAACAAAAATCCTGGAATGTCATTGATCAATAAATTACTTAGCTTGATAGTGCGGCGTTCTTTATCCATATCTATCTGATAGTAGGTAGCTTACCTTTAATTTCCCGGAATATTGTTGATATAGAGTCACTTATTCAAAACGTGGCTAGTGTGCTGTCACCTAAGTTTGTTGATAAATTGCGAAAGGCGGAAGGGCTTGCTGCAACTTCTGCGACATGACATTAGCTGCTAAGCCAGAAAACTATCGTATGCGTGCCCTAGTACTCGACGATTCCAAGACCACCCGGATGATCCTCCGGAGAATATTCCAGAACATCGGGTTCGAGGTCTCTGAGGCCGAGGACGGAGCGCAGGGACTCAAATCAATTCAGGAAATGGGAAAGCCGGACTTCGTTACCGTGGATTGGGATATGCCCGTCATGGACGGCCTGGCTTTCGTGCGCGCCGTGCGCGCGGAATACCACGCCGAAAACCTGCCGCTGCTGATGGTGACCGCCGCGAACGACGCCGGCCACGTGGCCGCGGCGCTGGAAGCCGGCGTCAATGAGTACCTCATGAAGCCGTTTACGGAAGAGATGGTGCGCGAAAAACTCGAGATCCTAGGCGTTCTTCAGGCTTAAAGGCATGCACAAGATCAGAATCCTGGTCGTCGATGACTCGGTAGTGATCCGCCGCATGGTGACGGACGCGCTCGCCGCTGATCCCGCGCTTGAAGTAATCGGAGTGGCCGCCAACGGCCGCATCGCGCTTTCCAAGATTCCGCAGGTTAATCCGGATCTGGTGACGTTGGACATCGAGATGCCGGAGATGGACGGCCTCGAGGCGCTCCGCGAACTGCGTAAAACCTACACCAAGCTGCCCGT
>JASHYZ010000141.1 GCA_030042795.1 Terriglobia bacterium
CGCCACCGGGTTCCGCTGCTGGGCTACTTCGTTCGCATGGTCCGAGACCAGGCGCTGGCGGAGGATCTCACGCAGGAAGTGTTTCTGCGTGTCTACCAGGCGCGAGAACGCTACCAGCCTGAGGCGCGCTTCACCACCTGGCTGTATCGGATTGCGACCAACCTCGCACTTAACGCCATTCGGGACCGGCGGTGCGAACCGCTGACTTTGGTGGTCTCCGAAAGCGATGACGGTCAAGCGGCGCCGCTCGACCGTGTGGCGGACGGCCGCCCCACTGCGGAGCAGCAGATGCTGGAATCGGACCGGGAACGAACCATTCGGGAAGCCATCGAATCACTTCCGGAGCGGCAACGGACAGCCGTGATTTTGCACAAATACCAAGAAGTCGATTATCGCCAAATCGCCCAGGTGCTGAAGGTTTCAGAGAGTGCCGTGAAGTCGCTTCTGTTTCGAGCTTATGAGAGCCTTCGCGTTCGTCTTGAGCCTTTGATGCAAGGAGGCACTGTATGAAACACACATGCCCTAAGCCAGAAGATATTTTTGCTCTGTCGCAAGGAATCCTTGCTGGACGGGAAATGAAGATTGCCAAGTCTCATCTCGAGAACTGCGCCGCTTGCCGGGATGTGTTGGAGCGCTACCGCCGGCTGGATTCGGTGCTGGATGGATGGGTGCCTGCCGTGGAGCCTTCACCCTGGTTTGATGCCCGGCTGCGCGTGGCTTTGGCCTCCGTGACGCCGGCGAGCGCGTCGCCGGACTTCAAAAGGTTGGGTTTTTCATGGGCTCGCTGGCTGGTGCTGTCAGGTGTGACCGCATGCTTGCTGGCAGGAGCGGTGTTGACGCGTCACACTCTGCGCTTACATCGTCAGCCAAGTTCGGCCGCCGTGACCCAGGTGGCTCAAAGCGAAAAACCGAACGCCGTGCAGTCCCAGGCGGCTCAGGAACTGAAGATGTATCAGAATCTTCCGGTGCTTGAAGATTACGACATGCTGGCGAATTTTGACGTGATTTCGGAACTGCCCAAGGGGAACGGCAAAGTTGCGGACTAACGGACCGGTCATACCTGGCTGGCGGACGCGCCTGGCGGCGCGGGGCCGCCCGGACACCATCCTCCGGCGAGGGCTTTGGCTTGCTTGGGCGCGGGTTGCCGGGCTGGTCGCGGCCTTGTTGCTTGCGGCGAGCTTCGCACCCGGCCAGCAGAGGCCAGCCGCTCACCAGGGCGACCTGCAGCCGGCAAAGCCAAATAGCCGGAAGAGCTCGCATCCCAATACGCCTTCTTTGGAAGAGCTTCGCCGTCTCCCTCCCGACCAGCAGGAGAAGGCTCTACAAAACAACAGATACTTTCAGAGCTTGTCTCCCGAGCGCCAAGAACATATTCGCGAACTACTGCGCAGCGGAGATTCACACCCGCACGCGCCGGGTTTCTTCAGCCAACTCCGGGACCTGCCTCCGGACCAGCAGGAGAAGGTGCTTGAGAACGACGCTCGCTTTCAGAGCCTTCCTGAGGATCGTCAGCAGCAGATTCGGGAAAACCTGAAGCGCTGGAACAACGCCACGCCCGAGCAGCGCCAGATGCTGCGCGAGCGCGAGGCGATTGTTCAGGGTCTCTCGCCGGAACAGCGCGATCAGTTGCGCGAGGTCTTTCCACGCTGGCGCCAGCTTCCAGCAGACCGCCGGCAGGCCCTGATGCAGTCATTCCTCAAGATGCGCAACCTGCCGCCGGACCAGAGACAGAAGTTCCTGTCGAGTCCGGAAATTCAGCAGCATTTCTCGCCTGAGGAGCGAAGTATCCTCAGCGACCTCGGAAACCTTCTCCCCCAAAATTAGGCGCCTCAATGCGACGGGCGCGGAAGCGCGATACCCTCGCTTTGAGCGAGGGTATCGCGATCCAGGCCCGCTGCCTGCCTCACTTTAATGCCAAGTGATCGCGCCGGTTCTGCTGCCAGCAATCTTCCGTGTTCTCCGTGCACGTCAACCTGTCCTTGCCGTACGAAATGGTCGAAATGGAACTCGCAGGAAGGCCCAGATTCACCAGGAAGTCCCGCGCGGCGTTGGCGCGGCGCTGGCCCAGGCCCAAGTTGTACTCCTCACTGCCGCGCTGATCGCAGTTTCCCTCGACGTTGACCGCAACTCCCGGATGCTCTTTGAGGAGCGCGCCGTCAGTGGTGAGGATCTGCTGAGCATCCGGCCGCAAGTCCGCGGAGTCGTAGTCGAAGAGAATGTCCTTGACTTGGGAGGTCCAGGGCCCGCCAGCTCCCCCGCCCGCGATGTTCTCCTCGCTCACTGAAGGGGAAGGCGGCGCCGCGGGACTCACCGTGATGCGCGCGGTGCATGTCGCCGAGCCTCCAGGTCCGGTCGCGGTCAGAATGTACGTCGTCGACGCCTCGGGCGATGCGGTAGCTGAGCCTTCAGTGAGTTGCTTGCCGAGACCCGGATCAAGGGTCACATCCGTCGCGTTCTCCGAGGTCCAACTCAACGTCACGGACTTGCCTTGTTCCACCGCGGCCGGCTCGGCCGTCAGCTTGCAAACCGGAGGGCCGGGCGTGGCTGGCGGAGCCGCCTCGGGAGCCTGCGGAAGCGCCGTCGTGTTGGGAGGATTCTTATGACACGCTGTCACAGCTAACCAGGAAGCTAACAGAACGAGGGTTGCAACAAGAACAGGTGATCTTCGCATCGACGCTCCAGTCCACAGGATGAAAGGTTTGCCCGGCGCCGTCATGCGCCCGGCGCTTCCTCAAGAGTCCATTGTATTCCTACCCCTCTGAGTTGGATGCTCGCTGGGGTTGGACCGTCGAGGAAGACTCCCGGTTGCCGCGGTCAAATCAGTTGCCTGGATATCGCTGACGGCTCGTGGCCCTTTTTCCAGCCCGCCCCGGTCTCTCCGGGGCGTAGGCTATTGTTTAGGCTCTGCTACTTTGCCTCGCGCCAGTTCTTGCCCACACCGAGGTCAACGCGCAATGGCACTTTCATGGGATACACGCCTTCCATCTCCTCACGCACCACTTCCCTTGCAGCCTCAAGCTCAGATTCGGGCGCCTCAAACACCAGCTCATCATGCACGGTCAGGATCATGCGGGTGGCGAGTTGTTCGCGTGCCAGCCGGGCGTGCGCCTTCACCATGGCGAGCTTCAGCAGGTCAGCCGCAGTACCCTGCAGTGGCGTGTTCATGGCTTCGCGTTCGGCCCGATTGCGCGCCGGAACGTCGCGGCTGGAAATATCGGGAATGGGGCGGAGCCGCCCAAAGAGCGTCCGTACCTGTCCGGTGTGGCGCGCGCTTTCCACGGATCCTTCGATGTACTCCCGCACTTTCGCGTACCGTCTGAAGTACGCGTCGATGTACTGTTGCGCCTCGGTCCTGCTGGTTCCCGTGCGCGCCGCCAAGCCAAAGGCGCTGAGGCCGTAAATCACGCCGTAGTTGATTGCTTTAGCCATGCGGCGATGCTCGTGCGTCTGCAATGCCGGGGGCACGCCAAAAATCTCCTGAGCCGTGCGCGCGTGAATATCTTCGTCGCGGCTGAAAGCCTCAATCAACACGGGATCGCCTGACAAGTGAGCCAGTACGCGCAGCTCGATCTGCGAGTAGTCGGCGGAGATCAGCATCGAGCCCGCGTCGGTAACGAAGGCCGAGCGGATCAGCATGGCGAACTCGTCTCCGATGGGAATGTTCTGCAGATTCGGGTTTGAGGACGAAAGCCGGCCCGTCCGTGAACCCGCCTGGTTAAAGGTCGAGTGCAGCCGGCTGGTGGTGGGGTCAATGTAGCGCGGCAACGGATCGATGTAAGTGGATTTCAGCTTGGCACGCGTGCGGTATTCCCGAATCTTACGTGGCAGCTCATGGCGCTCGGCAAGTTCTTCGAGCACGGTCGCCACAGTTGAGTACTGGCCGCTCTTCTTCAGCTTCTTGCCGCCGGGCAACCGAAGCTTCTCGAACAGGACTTCGCCCAACTGCTTTGGCGAATCAATATCGAAGGCGCCGCCTGCAAGCTGGTAGATCTCGCGTGTCAGATCGGTGAGGTTTCGCTCAAACTCGCGCGACATCTGCGCCAAAATCTCAGGGTCGATGCGCACGCCGGCGGCTTCAACATCCACCAGGACGGTTGAAAGGGGCAACTCAATCTCGTCGTAGAGAGGCTTCAGCCCTTGCTGCACCACCTCCGGCAAGAGCAAACCCGCGAGCTCCCTCGTGAGCTCAGCGGCTTCACCGGGAGTCCCGGACGTCTTGCGTCCCAAGCGCCGCAAAGCCACCTCCGATAAGGCGTGGCTGGAGGCCAGCGGCTCCAGCACGTAGGCGTAGAGCAGCGTGTCGTGAGTGACCTGGTTTGCCTTCACGCCAGCCTTGCCAAGAAGCAAGGCTAGCAGTTTTGAGTTGTGGACTGACTTGGGCCGTCCAGGATCTTCAAACAGCGCCGCAGCCGCTGACAGCAACCTGGGATCGGTGCTGACAGGAATCAAGCCGCGCCGCGCCCCGTCTGTGATCGCGAGAGCACTGAGAGTGCCCGAGAAGCCTTCGTTACCCTCCACGCTGAAAGAGATCGCGAGTGGAGCCTGTTGGTCCAGCGTCTTGGTCCAGGCTTCGACGGCATCGGGAGTGCTAAGTTCCTGATATTCCGGGCTGGCCGAGGCCACGGGTTCCGGTGCCTCTTCCAGGAACTCACGCATCAGGCTCGCAAACCCCAGTTCGCGGCACAAAGCTACCAATTCGCCAACGTCTGGCTCACGCGCGCGCAACTCGCTGGCGTTCACGTTCAGGGGGACGTCCGTGCGAATGGTGGCTAGCTCGCGGCTGAGCAACGCCTCGGCGCGAAAGTCGCGCAGCGCTTCACGATAACTCTGTCTTTCCACCTTTTCGTAGTTATCCAGCACAGCGTCAAGCGTTTCGAAACGACGCATGAGCTCGGTGGCGCCCTTAGGGCCAATATAGCTCCGCTTCTTCGCTCCCGGCGCTGGCGGCGGCTCTTTTCCGGGCAAAGGACGAGCGCCTGGGATGTTGTCGCTGGGGTCGCCGGTGAGCGCCAGCCAGTCCACCACCTGTTCCGGCTTCACACCGATGATTTCCTCCACCTTCGCGGTATCACAGAGAACCTCAGGCTGGTCAGCGCCGCGTGAAGGCTTGAGCACCTTGACGCCGTCCTCCACCAACTGAAACAGGTCCTCGTCAACCGAAACCAGCAAAACTTCGAATTCCTCTGCTTTACCTTGCTTCGCGAGCGTGCCCATAATATCGTCCGCCTCAAAGCCTTCGCGTTCGACGATCGGGAGGCCCATGGCCGCGCAAAAACGCCGCACGTACGGGAGTTGCAGGCTAAGGTCCTCGGGAAACTCCGGCCGGTTGGCCTTGTAAGTCTCGAAGAGCTTGTCGCGAAAGGTAGGAGCTGAAAGATCAAAGGCCACCGCCACGTGCTCGGGGCGATAATCCTTCAGCAGCTTTCGAAGCGTGCGCACAAAAATATAGGTCGCCTTGGTGGGGAGGCCACTTGGTGACACCAGAGCGGCTTGCATAGGCGCGAAGAACGACCGGAAGACTAAAGATAAGGCATCGACGAGAAACAGCTTTTCAGGGGCTGCTACACGAGCCAACGGTGACCTCCAGAATCAGAAAGCTTCGGACTATTCTAACCGATTCGCCGCCTTTGACCGTCGCCGCTACTATGTCCAAAACGGGCCTTCGTTCTTGGTCTCGGAGACGCAGATTGTGGCATTCGCGCCACACTTTGTACTCCGCCAGGAACTCGAATCAACCCGTATCACATTGTGAATTAATAGTTTACTTCCGCTTATGAATTTGGCACCATGACTGCACAACGCATCTGAACTGGAGGACGTTTGCAGTATCAGCACACGATTACCGCTCCCGTCCGAGTAGCCGGCATTGGCCTGCACACCGGCGTCCCCGTCAATATTAGGCTGCTGCCCGCCGCGTCCAACCGAGGCATTATCTTCCGGCGGATTGACCTCAACGGCTTTGAGATTGAAGCTCAAGCGCGCAATGTAGCCCGCGTGAGTTATGCCACCAGCTTGATGAAGCGCGGCGTGCTCATCTCCACAACCGAGCATTTGCTCTCCGCGCTGGTTGGCTGCGGCGTGGACAACGTCGTGGTGGAGATTGACAACCTCGAGGTCCCGATCGTAGACGGCAGCGCCTTGCCGTTTGTGCGTCTCATCTCTGAGGCTGGCCTCCAAAGGCAGCGAGCCCGGCGCCGCTATGCCAAGATCTTGAAGCCGGTTGAAGTTGTTGATGGCGCCAAGCGTATCGCCGTGTATCCCAACTCGACGTTTCAAATCACATACCGCATTCTGTTTCCGCATCCCCTGATCTCTTCGCAGGAATTCAAGTTCACCCCTCAAAACGGCAGTTATGCGACTGAGATTGCTCCTGCCCGTACTTTCGGCTTCGCCGAGGAAGTGGAAGCGCTGCGCAAGAACGGCCTAGTGCGCGGCGGGTCGCTCGAAAACGCTATCGTACTCACTCGCGACGGGGTGATGAATCCCGAGGGCTTGCGTTTTCCCGACGAGTTTTGCCGTCACAAGCTGCTGGACGTGATGGGCGACCTTGTGATGTTCGGCCATCGGCTGATTGGCCATGTGGTGGCTGAGCGAGCCGGCCACGCCTTGCACTTTGCCTTGGTGACTCAGCTTCTGCGCGATAAGACCGCCTGGAAGCTGGTGACTTCCGACGAACTGGCGCCCTCCCACAGAGAACCTGCAGAAATGCCTCTCAATGGTGGTCCACCCGCGGGCCTCGATGGTGGCCTGGCCCAAAGACCGTTGTCCGAGGCTGAGCTCGCCGTGCTGGACTGAGACTGGCAAATCACCTTCTGATTCTAAAGAACTTCAATAGCTCATCAGGGAGAGACTTGGGCTCGTTTGGAGGTCCGTTTTTTTGCACTTTTATTGATTCTAAAATACTCCTTGGGTTCGTTTTTTCGTTAAGTGAGAACAACATGTATAGCTCCCGGTCTTGGAGTCCATTTTGGGCACGTTGACGAAAATCGCACTCAAGTTTTTGCGGGTTCAGCCGATAAGGGGGGTGAAAAGTGTCTCCCGGCCGATTGCGACCGGTAGGAGCACCTCAGGTGCCAGGCAACAGATAGTGGGTCACTTTGAATTCTCTCCAGCATTTCGTTGCCGGTCATTCCCGCGCAAGCGGGAACCCAGGCTGTAAGGCGCATCTCTCCCATT
>JASHYZ010000142.1 GCA_030042795.1 Terriglobia bacterium
CACCCGAAGACTTAGACCAGCGCTTCACAATGTCGGTAAGTCCTATGCCGAATTCGAGCAGACGATGGTCGTCCTCCGGCTTCAAAGGGACGCTTACCAAACCCGATTCGTGTAGCAAGCTCCAAAACTGGTTGCCACGTCCGGCATAATAGTGGCCCACCTGAGATGACCGGTCACCCGGGTTGAACCCTACAAAAATCACCTTTATTCCCGGCCGTAAGTAGTCCGGCAATTCTGGTCGTGGTTCGTATCCCGAGACTAGAGCTGACGCGGCGAGCATTATCGTCATTCTGGCTTCTGACTTCTTACTTCTGACTTCTCGTTTCTTTCCCGGCATTTGGCAATGAATTCTTCGAAAATGCGATGCTGCTCAGGATGATCGCTAATCTCCTCGGGGTGCCACTGCACGGCCAGAAGGAAAGGATAGTCGTCTGCAGCTTCAACCGCTTCCACCAAGCCGTCCTCGGAATGTGCTGTCACCTTGAGACCACGGCCAAGGCGCTTGATGGCCTGATGGTGCATGCTATTCACCCGGCAACTGCCGGCAACCGCGCCGGCAAGCAGCGAACCTGGCTCTGACACGGTCACGGTGTGGGTCGTGTCGGCGCGCGCCTTGCCGGTGGCTGTCTGCCGGTGCTCAAGCTCGGGCGCCACGTCCTGGGCGAGGTCTTGATAAAGCGTTCCGCCAAACGCCACGTTGATCACCTGGGCGCCGCGGCAGATTCCAAGAATCGGTAGACGGCGATGGAGTGCATGCTCAAGCAGCTTCATCTCAAACTGATCGCGATCGTAGTTGACTTCCACACTGTCGTATTTCTTTTCCTCGCCATAAAAAGCCGGATCGACGTCTTCGCCTCCCGCAAAAAGAACGCCATCAAAATCGACGGCCCGCAACCGTGTCTCATCCGCTGCCGCCAGCAGCTCGAGTTCATCCTCGAACGCGCCGGCCGCCAGTAGGGCCTGAAAATAAGGCGTCTTGGGGCCTTTGGCCTTTTCTTTCTCCGAAACTGAAAGGGCGATCTTCATTTTGGTCACAAGTCAGGAGTCAGAAGACAGGAGTCAGCACCACCACTTCGTTGAAAACCATCCAGCACCTCTCTCCTAACTTCTGACTCCTGGCTTCTGCGGATTCACTTCGCCCTAAACTGTGGCGTTCGCTTTTCCACGTAGGCTACGAGCCCCTCGTGCGCGTCTTCGCTTTGGAAGAGTTGCTGCTGCAGCTCACGCTCGAGCGCCAACGACTCCGAGAAGGGTATCTCGAGTCCCGACTGCACTGAACGCTTGATGCGTCCCACAGCCCGTGCGGCCTTGGCTGGAGGCAGGAACTGCCTGGCGTAAGCGACAACATCGTCAAAGAAGTTGTCGCGGTCAAAAACCTGATTCACCAGCCCCATTTCTTCAGCCTCTTCAAAGGAAAATGTGCGGCCTGTGGCCATCAGTTCAATCGAGCGCGACTTGCCGATCAGGCGCGAGAGCCGCTGGGTACCACCCGTGCCGGGCAGGACTCCCAGCGCGACCTCGGGCAGACCAATTTTGCCGGCATCACGGCGCGCCAGGCGAATGTCTGCCGCTAAGGCAATCTCCAGTCCGCCACCTACGGTGTGACCGTTGAGCGCAGCGATCACCAGCTTCGGCGTCTGCTCGAGGCGGGTCAGCGTCTCGTTGGCATGCAGGCAGAAGTAGTACTTGAACTCCGGCGTCACGCTCGAAAGCATTTTGATGTTAGCGCCGGCCGAAAAGAACTTGTCGCCGGCACCACGCAGGATGATAACGTGGATAAAATCATCCATGCGCGCTTTGAGGACGGCGGCGTCAAGCTGCTGCATCATTTCGTACGTGTAGGTGTTCGCCGGAGGATCGTTCATCTCGATCCAGGCAAGTCCGCCCTCGGTGCGATAGTTGATAAGTGTTTCTGCTGTTGGAGCCGTTACGGTTGTAGCCATCGGACTCTCCTTACTCATTTTGGACCTGCGTAGCGCCGGAGTTCGATCGCGCCAAAACAGGCAATGGATTTGGTCCCATTGACGGCTGCGGACGGCCACTGCCTGTGCCAGCAAGCTTAGTCAACCTTCTAGTGGGCACCTTTTCCGCGCCTTTCGTCCGGGCTTCGCGCTCGCCCAGGATTCCTTCGAGAAAGATATCAGCCATGATCTCCGCGCACGTTGCCGCGTCAGGATCAATCCTAGGGTTGTACCAGGTGTAAATCCAGTTCATCATGCCAAAAAGGGAAAGCACGGCCAGCCGGGCGTTGAGCACGTGGAGGCCATGCGTCCCCTTCAAGGCCTGCACCTGCTCCAGACAGAGTCGATAGTATGCCCGCTTGATCGCCCGCACCTCTCGGACGTGCGCTTTGCCCAGGGATGCCTCCTCGTGGATCAACACCTTCATCTCGTTGGGGTGATCCAGGAAGAACTGCAAATGAAGCCGAATCAGCGCGCGCAGGCGCGCTTCCGGGTTCGCGTTGGTTTCAGTCTTTCGTTGAGCGGCGGCCAGAATGGTCTCAAAGGTGTGACGCTGGATGAGGTACAGCAACTCCCCTTTGCTGGCAAAATAATAATAGAGCCCGGCGAGGCTGACACCGGTGGCGCGAGCGATATCCCGCATGGAGGCCTGGTGGTAACCCCGAGCGCAGAATACGGCGGCCGCTTTTCGAAGTATGGTTTCCAGCTTACGGCCATACGTTTTCGAAACTTCGTCGGACCGAGCCCTAGCTGGCAGCTTAGTGGTCCTTCGGGATTGTGGGGTGACCCCCATCGATCTCTATCGAACGTTCGTTCGGATTTATTGTAACTCGCTGGCCGCTCCTGTCAACACTCGCTTTCAGACCTCGTCGGCTTGGCCAGGGAAACCTGCTTCAGTGCCACTGATAAAGTCTTGCGACAATCCGAGGCCGGCGAGCATCATAGGTGCAGGTGTAGAATGGGCCGTACCGCAGCTATTGTTGAGTGCCTTCAGAACTTTGGCATTGACGGGAGATCAGATGGAAACTTTCAGAAATCAGACACTGCAGGCCAAAAGCTTCATCCTTGAAGAGGTGGCCTTTATCGCCTGCACGCTCATCGACTGTGACCTCTACTATTCCGGCGGCGAGTTTGACTGGGTGAATTCGACCTTTGAGAACTGCCGCTTTCACTGGAGGGGCGCAGCGAAGAACACCCTCGCGCTTCTTCAGTTGACTGGAATGATGCCGGCACCTGCGCCTCGACCCGCCGAAGAAGTGAAAACGCCCGTGCAAAAGCTCAATTAACCTTGCGGCTCTCGCGGAGGAAGCCCTTCCGGCCCCACTCTCACGCGCTGCCGTTCGTAAAGCTCACGAACCCGCTCCAGGCTATCGATCTCAGAAACGGGCTTGTCTGGCCGCAGCCGGGCAATGCGAGGAAAACGCAGCGCGTAGCCACTTTCATGGCGGTCCGAGCGCTGGATGTTGTTGAACGCTACCTCAAGCACTACGGTCGGCTCCACTTGGCGCCTGAAACCCTCGTCTCTGGTCGTATGCGCGCGGAAGTATTCGGTGAGCTGGAGAATTTCCACATCTGTCAATCCGGAGTAGGCTTTGCCGATAGACACCAGCCGGTCGCCATCGCGAACGGAGAACGTGTAATCAGACAAGACAGCATGTCGTTTGCCGTGACCGTATTCGGCAGCGGTAACGACAACATCTAGCGTTGCCAGCGGACGCTTCAGCTTCAGCCAGTGGCGCCCGCGCCGCCCAGGCGCATACGGGGAGTCCGCTGCCTTTGCCATAATGCCTTCGTGCCCACGAGCCAGCGCGCGCTCGAATGCTTTTTCAAAATCCTCTTCACTAACAGCCGTGACTGGTGCCGACAACCGCACGGCGGGAGCTTGGGCGCTTGCGAGCACCGCCTTTAGATGGGAACGGCGCTCGCGCCACGGCTGGTCGAGAAGCAGGACGCCATCGCGCCAGAGCACATCAAATGCGAGAAAGCTCACCGGCATTTGGATGGGCAAAAACAGGTCCGCATGCTTACGGCCCAGTCGGCTTTGAAGCTCTGTGAAAGGAATTGGGCGGCCGTCTCGCCACCCGATGATCTCGCCGTCAAGTATGAACTCGCCCGGCAGCGCCTGGAGCGGACGAGCAAGCTCGTGAAACTCTGCAATCTCATCGAGTGTCCGTGAGAAGAGCTTTACACCCGCAGTTCCCCTGTGCACCTGAGCGCGGATGCCGTCGTACTTGTCTTCCACCACGGCTCCGTCTGGAAATGCTTCCACCAAGTCCTGGGTGTTCTCAGCCGCACTCGCCAGCATGAATCCCACAGGATGGAACAAGCTCAAACGCGCTTCGCTCAGACGGGCCGTCGCCGCGAGGCGCAAGGTCTCCCCGATGTCGCCCGCGAGCATGTGGGCCCGCTGGACGTCCGCCAACGGCTGGCCGAAGCCGCGAGCCAGCGCCTCTTCTACCAGTCCTTCATTCAGCCCGATGCGAAGCTCGCCGGTTAGAATCTTGATAAAGTATTTCGCCTCAACGGGCGGAAGGCGTCCAAGAACTTGGGTGAGCAAGTCCAGCTTTGGCCCAGGCCCGCGGCGAGTTGCGAACTCACGAAAAGTTGCCTCAGCCTCCGCAAGCGTCAAGCTGCGGTTTTCGGTCTTGCCGACGAGCAGCTCCTGTGTCGCTCCACCCAGATCGCCGTGGCGGCGGTAGGCCGCTTGCATTTCGCTCGCACTCGCACCTGCGACTATACTCAGAGCCCTCCAGATGAGCCTGCCTCCTACCTGTGTGACATCCTCGGCGAACTGCGGGAACGCACGGCCCGTGAGGAACAGAGCAGCGCGAGCGGTATCCTCGAGGGGCAGGGAACACAAATAGTCGCCCACCAAGCGCAATTTGTCGGTCTTTTTTCGGGTGGCAGCCACCGCTTCGCAGGTCTCGGCAAAATGGCGCATGGTCAGAGGCGTAATGAGGAACCGAGATTAACACGCCTTACGGCTAAGCGTATCACGCCACGGTCACACAAGACTGCGGCCGTCCTGATCGACGGGATTCTGCAGCAGATC
>JASHYZ010000143.1 GCA_030042795.1 Terriglobia bacterium
GTCGAGGGCGAGCAGGCTTTCCACCTGACGCTCAATCGGGAACGCTTACAGGCCATCGTTGATGAAGTGGGCCGCTCGGATATCCAGCTTCCAGCGTCTATCGATGGAGCCGAAGTTGCCGTTCATATTCCAAAGGCCGTCACCGCGCGCTACGGAGATATCGGGAGGCCGAGGGAGACGGGTGAGACTCCCGGCAATGGGTGGAAGGGCGTCACGCCGGAGCAACTCCAGAACTTCCTTGTGTTCGCGCAGGTTCCAAGCCCCACCGTCAGTGTTCCTCCCAATGTGAATATTGCCGAGGTCGCTGAGGCGGGCCTGGAAGTGGGCGGTATGAGCCCCGCTCAGGCGCAGACCTTTGCGCAGAGTGTAGATTGGACCTCGACGCTGGTCATCCCCGTGCCTCATGAGGGAGGCGCGCTTCAGAAGGAGCAGGTTGATGGCGTGGAAGGGACTCTCATAACTTCGCCACAGCGAGGTAGGCGGCTGCAGGGCTACACACTGATCTGGACCAAAGACGGAGTCATCTACTCGCTCGCTGGCTTCGGAGACGGATCACAGGCAGTGGAACTGGCGGACTCCCTCCAATGATCGGGTGATTGAGGGATCGGGTGATTGAAGGATTGTAGGAATGAGTGATTGAAGGACGGCTCCATGGCTCTGCTCTGCAGCGCGTGAAGCTGTATTTCTGAACGACCCGCTACATTGAGTCGATGAGCGAATCTGTCAATCCACCAACCTGTCCATCACTCAATCCTTCATTCCTTCAATCACCCGATCACCCGATCCCTCAATTGTCCGATGACTTCGCCATCAAAACGTTAGGCCTCCGCAAGGTCTTCGGCGAGAAAGTTGCAGTCGAGGGCCTGACACTCGAAGTTCGCCGCGGCGAGATCTTCGGTTTTCTCGGGCCTAACGGCGCCGGCAAAAGCACGTCGGTGAAAATGCTGCTGGGTCTGGTGCAGCCAACAGCGGGCGAGGCCCGGATACTAGGCGAACCTGTCGAAGACACCGAAGTTCGGCGCCGCATCGGCTTCCTGCCTGAACACTTCCGCTTCTACGATTAGCTTACATCCGAAGAACTCCTCGATGTTCACGGGCGCCTTTACGGTATGACGCGCACCCGCCTGCGCGAGCGCATCCCGGCGCTGCTTGACCTTGTTGGTCTCAGCGAGCATCGGCGCAAACGCCTGCGGGAATTTTCCAAAGGAATGCTGCAGCGCATCGGACTAGCGCAAGCCCTGCTGAACGAGCCTGAGCTGATAATTTTGGACGAGCCGACATCCGGCCTCGATCCTGCGGGTCGCCGCCTGGTGCGAGACATTATTAAGGCGCAGCGGGCACGGGGCGCGACGGTGTTGCTAAACTCCCACTTACTTGGCGAAGTCGAAGTGACTTGCGACGGTGTGGCCTTCATCAAGCATGGGCGCGTACTCGAATCACGCCGTCTGGATGCGCTTGTGGCCGGCGAGACCCGTGTGCGCGTGCGAGCGCGGAACATGAAAGGCGACATCCTGGCAGGTCTCGCGCGCTGGGCCTCATCCGTGAGTCCGAACGGCGACCATGTCTCGCTCATCGTGGCCTCCAATGATGTGCTGCCCGAGATCGCACGCTATCTGGTGGAGCATGGCGTTGACCTTTATGAGCTGACGCCGGAACGAAAATCGCTTGAGGACCTTTTTCTGGAAATCGTCGGTACCGAAGGAGGACTTTAGTGGGCGCTTGGGTGATGGCCGGAGTTACGTTCCGCGAGGCGGCGCGAAAGAAGCTGCTGCTTATGGCTCTGCTCGCGGGTGTGGCCTTTATCGCGCTTTTCAGCCTGGGCATGCACTTTCAGGTTAAGGACCTTCACACACGGCATGTGGCTCCGTTGATCGCACAGGAAGCTTTGCGCGCCTTCCTGATGGTCGGGTTGTACGCGGTGGATCTCATTGCCGTGGTGATGACGGCGCTCACGTCTGTAGATACGCTTTCCGGTGAGATCAGCTCGGGCACAATTCAAGCGGTGGCGACTAAGCCAGTCAGCCGGCGCCAAATTCTGCTGGGAAAGTGGCTTGGATTCGTTGCGATGCTCACCGTCTACCTGGCCCTGATGATCGGGGGTCTTGTCGGGATGGCTCACTGGCTCAGCGGGATTGGCCTGCGCAACCTGATGCTGGGAGCAAGTCTAATCTGGTTCGAGTGCCTGCTGATATTGAGCCTCACGCTCTTGTTCGGTAGCACGTTTTCGACACTCACAAATGGAGTGCTGGTGCTCGGCCTGCACGGCATCGCTTTTCTGGGAGGTTGGATTGAACAGGTAGGAGCGGTAGTGCACTCGCCCCGCACTGTGACGCTGGGCATCATTTCAAGCATCATCATGCCCAGTGAGTCGCTGTGGCGGCGCGCCGCTTTCGAAATGCAGTCGCCCTTCGTAGGCGCGCTCAATGTTTCGCCGTTCAACAATGCCTCGGTGCCAAGCCAGGCGATGATCGTCTATGCGGGCTTGTATCTGCTGGCGATCTGGTTTCTGGCCCAACGCCGGTTTGGTCGGCGTGATCTGTAAGTGCGAGGAGTGTGGCGGTACGACTCAACACAAAGGCACAAAGGAAAAGAATTCGTGTTACTTGGTGCCTTTGTGTTACTAACGTCCAATTTCTTCTTGGGCCGCGAAGATTTTGCAAGACGGCTTCGGCTTAGAAATCGACTTCTCGGCACGCAAGAACAGCGCACCACAGAGGGCAGAGAGAACACGGAGAAAACCTCTGTGACCTCAGTGGTGAGCTTTTCTTTTGGTTGCGGCCAAAGGCCGCGCTGGGTTTGAGAATGCCTGCAGGCGCTTCGAGATTACTGAGGGCGCCGGTTCTTTTGTGCGAAAATCACTCCAACCACAATCATCAGGCCCCCCCACCAGATAGCCGAATGCAGGTTTTCGAGCACGGTACCGGGAGGATGCGACAGCTCGTAAAGCCCTTCGACCAGAATCATGACGCCATAGACGCCCAAAATGACGCCGATGAAGAACCATACGGGTAGCATCCGGTGCTTCTGGGGCTCGTTGTCCACCAGGTCCACAGCTACACGGCGCGGCGGCTGGCCTTCGTCTCGCTTCCCTTGAGATTTCGCATCCATCGATTACCGTCCTACCAGAAGATGTACTGCAACACTAAGAATACTGCCAGAGCGACACCCGCCCAGAAGATGGGGCGCTGCACCAGTGGTAGGTGGCCTTCGCGCGGCAGTTCAGTTTCACCATACACCAGGCCCTTGAGGGAGTCAGCCGGGTGCGGCCGGGTCACAAAGCTCACC
>JASHYZ010000144.1 GCA_030042795.1 Terriglobia bacterium
GAGCGGCTGAATCATGGATCGAACTTCCTTGCGGATAGCGTCATAGGGCGCGATCGGGGCGCAAATGGCAATGCCTCCGTTCTTGGTAATCTCCGAAGCCACAAACCCGATCCGGCGGATGTTGATGTCACGATGCTCTCGCGAAAAACCCAACTCTGACGACAGGTTTTTGCGCACAATGTCGCCGTCCAACAGCGTCACAGGACGGCCGCCCATTTCCAGGAACTTCACCCGCAGCACGTTGGCGATGGTCGATTTACCTGATCCGGAAAGCCCTGTAAAGAACACGGTAAATCCCTGGCGGTGCCGCGGAGGATAGCTCCGTTGCAACTCCCGCGAGACCTCCGGGTAAGTAAACCAGGACGGGATGTCCCGTCCCTCGTTCAATCGCTTGCGCAGCTCGGTACCCGAGATGTTGAGCACTCGCGCGCCTTCGGGAACCTCGTCTTCAGGAACATAGCGGTCCTCGCCCTCCAGGTAGAGCATCATCTGGAAGGGCACCATGGTGACCCCGAGCTCCTTCTCATGCTGGCGTAACAGCTCCTGGGCATCGTAAGGACCATAGAAGGGCTTGCCTGTTTCATCCTTGCCGGGTCCGGCGTGATCTCTTCCCACAATAAAATGGGTGCAGCCATGATTTTTGCGGATGATCGCGTGCCACAACGCCTCGCGTGGACCTCCCATGCGCATGGCGAGCGGCAACATCGCGAGCCGCACCGTGTCCTTGGGGTACTTGGGAAGCAACTCCTGGTAGCAGCGCACGCGGACGTAGTATTCCACGTCGCCGGGCTTGGTCATACCCACTGAGGGGTTAATCAGAAGGTTCGCCTCCACGCGTTTGGCAGCGCGCAGCGTCAGCTCGACGTGAGCTCGGTGCATGGGATTGCGCGTCTGGAAGGCGACGACGCGGCGCCAGCCGAGCCGTACGAACTCGCCGCGCAGTTCCGCCGGTGTGAGCCGGAGCGAGCGGAAATCGTAATGCGGAGGCGGCTGGATACCCTCTACACGACCACCCACGTACCACGGGTGGCTGCGATGGAGCACGTGGTCGGCGCCGGGATGAAGCTTGCTGGTGGTTCCGAACACCTGCTCCGCCTCAGATTTTCGATCCGGCTGCCAGATCTCATCAACGTGGAGCGCTGCCAGCATCACTCCTTCCGGGTCGCGAAGGGCCACCTGGCGACCGGGACTGAGGGACTTGGCAAACTCTTCGCTAACGTCCAGCGTGATGGGGATGGGCCAGAGCGTACCGTCGGCCAAGCGCATCTTGCTGCAGACACCCTGATAGTCAGCACGCGCCATGAAGCCGCGAAGTGGAGAGAATCCACCACTCATCAGCAGCTCCAGGTCGCAGAGTTGCCGCGGCGTCAGGTCCCACGAAGGCCAGTCCCGCGACTCGGCTTGAAGTTCAACCGCGCGAGCCGGCGCAGCCAGAAGATTGATCAGCGTTCCGCCGTGCGGCGCGTTGAGGTGATCCGTCATAGTGTGAAGTGTTCCTCCTGAGATTTGAGATCCCTACCTTGCTGGCCAAAGAGAGGTTCCTGGTTTTTTCTTCAGCCTCGAAGATTTTCGTCTTTGCGGTTGAACCTCCGTGTTCTCTGGGCTTAGGTTCTTCTCCGACCGCGAAGATTTTGCCTTTATGGCCGGAGCAAACCCGATCGTGTCTTGTAGTACCTCTGCGTTCTGTGGCTAGAAGCCTTCGACACGGAGGCCACAGAGTCTCCGTGAACTCTGTGTTGAGAGACTTCCAGGCACGGAGTTCGCGGAGAACGAACTCTAGTTGGTTGCGGCTCCGCTGCGCATCTAGCGGATTCCCACAAACAACTCGACGACGGCATCCTGGGGATTTCGTGCGCGCTGATCGTATACCTCGAAATCCGACTGGTAAGTTCGGTCTCCGCCGGTAGCATCTTTGGGCAAGCGGTTGATTTCTTGCCAGAGTTCAGGCACCACTCTGTTTGTCGGCCCACGGCCGGAAGTAAAGTCCGCGTATTTTCCAGTCACCACTTTCGTGGCTACCATTCCCGCCGGAATCTTAATCCCAGATTCGCGGGTCACCTTTGCGCCGAGAGTGTACGTGTAGTCGCCATTACGGTCACTGGCGTAATCCGCATAAACGGCGACGATATTCTCGTCAGCGCGATTCGGTATCTTGGCGAGCACGTCATCTTGTCTCAATCGGCCCCAGAATTTCCCGATGATGCCTTGCCCCGTCATTTCCCTAGCGTTATTGGTGCGACCAGTAATTCCGATCACCGTGAAGCCCTGTATCTGCAGCACTTGCGGATTCATCGTTTCCGCCCCTTGAGCTCGAGCGATGGCGCAACCCGATACGAGCATGGTCACCCCCAAGGCCAAGCCCGCTAGAGCGAGCCCGACGAGCCTGTATTGGCCCCGATCAAGCATACTGGCTTAGCCCCGAAGCGGCGATTACAGGGGACGGCAAACTAAGCTAATTATTAGGCCTTTCTGCCTGTGGTACGACCAGATAATCTTGCAGTAAGGCGTCAATCGCCGGGCGCAGATTCGGCCCTCCCGCGATTAATCCTGTCATGAGGGGTGAAGGGTTGTTAAACACGGGTGGTTGCCCCTCCAAACGCCTCACGAAGCCACCCGCGGCCGTCACCAGGGCCGTGCCTGCAGCCACATCCCACTCGTTCTTGGGCACCAGAGTCCAGGTGGCGTCGGCCTTGCCTGCGGCTACAAGCCCGAGTTTGTAGGCCACTGAACCCACGTGCCGCACGGTGAAAGGGCCACCTTCGAAAGGCTTCCACTCACCGCGCTTGGCCTCGCTCCGGCTGCCCAGCACCACCGCACCCTCGAGCGTGCTCTTTAGGCTCGGCCGCGCGGGCTCGCCGTTGTAAGTCACTCCGGAGCCGAGTGATCCCAAAATTTTCTCGCCGGTGACGGGATTCAGGATCCCGCCCGCCACCGCCGCGCCGCGCTCCACCAAGGCGACGGAGATGCACCACTCTGGAATCCCTTCCACGAACTCACGGGTCCCGTCGAGCGGGTCCACTACCCACACTTGTTCTCGCCTCAGCCGGCTGAGGTCATCAGCACTTTCCTCTGAAAGCCAGCCTTCGTCGTCGCGCACTAATGTTTTGCGCAACACGTGGTTGGCTGCGTGGTCGGCAGCGGTCACCGGGTCCCGCCCCGATTTGTAGTTCGCTTTGGTGGCGCCCGGAACGAAGCCGGCCACAGCCTTCGCCGCTTCCTCGAGCGCCGCATCAATCCGTCGAACAACATCAACTGCTGCTAAACCGTCAAACACGAGGAGACTCCTAAACGAAGATTCGCGGCTGCACGCGCGCTGGAAGTCCGAAGACTTCGGGGCCGTGACACCAGTGAGCATGAGCTAACTCGGCCGGCGCAGATCCTAAACTTCGTAAACTTATGGTACCTCATGGTGCCGGGCCTGGGCAAGGCATCAAGGTCTATCAGCCTGGTAGGCATTATTCTCGGAGGCGACTCATCCCCTGGTAACGTGGTCTCGAAAGTACCGATTTCTCGCTACCGACGGACCGTTGAATCGCGGCGGATACTATCCCGATAACCGCCGCGGGGGACTGGCGCGCCGGAGGAGGCGCGGAGTTTGACGGGGGGCGCCCATTGCCGGAGGATCACTCGGAATCTGGTTTTGGTTCTGCCGAGACTGGGTGTTGCCCCAAGGAGAAGATATGCGCAACCTGTACGTTGAGTCTGATTGGAATGCAGATCGCCTGTTCACGGAGGCCCAGCAACGACGCGATTGCCAAGGACATTCAGAGCAAGGTGGCAGCGGATCCGGATACCAAGGACTCCCAAATGAACGTCGCCGCCCAAAACGGGAAAGTGACACTTACGGGTAGCGTCGCGTCCCAAGCGGCCCAGCAGAGAGTTGAGCAGATTGCCCACGCAGAACCGGGGGTTACTGCCGTTGATGACCAGACCTCGGTTCAGCCCGCGGCAGCGCAGGCACCCGCAGCGGCCAGCGCTCAGCCGGTCGAACAACCTGTGCCCAAGCCTCCACCCATTATCGTTCCCTCAGGAACAGTTCTCGCCATCAGGACAACGGGCGCGCTGAGTTCGAAGACAAGCCAGGGCGGTCAAACGTTCAGTGGGACGCTGGCGCGATCGGTGAAGGTGGGTGGGACCACGGTCCTTCCTGCAGGATCAACCA
>JASHYZ010000016.1 GCA_030042795.1 Terriglobia bacterium
CTTCTGGCGCTTTACGCAGCCGCTCTCGACACACGGATTCGCGCGGCTGGAGTAAGCGGCTATTTCCAGTTTCGGCAGGAACTCTGGAAGGAACCCATCTATCGGGACCTTTGGGGACTGCTTCGCGAATTCGGCGACGCGGAAATTGCCGGCTTGATCGCACCGCGAGCGCTGGTGATGGAAGCCTGCGCGAGTCCGGCTGTTTCCGGGCCGCCGCCCGCGCGGGAGGACCGGGAGAATGCGGCCTGTCCAAACGGCACGCTTACGACGCCGCAGCCCGACAACGTCAAACAGGAGGTGACACGCGCTCGGGAAGTCTTCCTAAAACTGAATGCGGGAGACCAACTGCAGCTCGCGGTCAGCGGTGAAGGCAGCGGGCAACCCGGTTCGGCTACAGCCCTGTCCGGCTTTCTGCGTGCGCTTGGAGTGGCGCCGGCCCTCAAGTCTGACGAGCACTCCGGTAGACCACTGCAAGACCTGCGCGGAGCGTACGACCCCGAGCCGCGCTTGCGGCGACAGTTTGATCAGATGGTGGGCTTCACACAAGGTTTGATCCGCCTGGCGCCACGGCGCCGTAAGGAATTCTGGGCAAGCGCCGATACCAGCTCGATGGAGCGCTGGAAAGAAACCACCGCACACCAGCGGCAGTACGTGTGGGAGGAAATTATCGGCCGGATGCCGTCAGCCGCGATGCCGCCCGATCCGCGCACACGGCTGATTTACGAAACCGACGCCCTCGCCGGATACGAAGTGGTGCTGGACGTCTGGCCCAAGGTTTTCGCTTACGGAATCCTGGTTCTGCCAAAGGATATTAAGCAAGGCGAGCGAAGGCCTGTGGTTGTCTGCCAGCACGGCCTGGAAGGGCGTCCTGCCGAGGCGGCTGATCCGAGGACCCCAGACGGCTACATGCATCACTTTGCGGTTGCCTTGGCGGCGGAAGGCTTCGTGACGTTCGCGCCGCAAAATCCCTACATCGGCCACGACAGCTTTCGCATGATTCAACGCATCGGCCATCCCATCAAACTGGCTTTGTTCTCGTTCATCATCGGCCAGCATCAGAGCATCCTGGACTGGCTCTCCGCGCAGCCGTTCGTGGACCCTGAGCGAATCGGCTTCTACGGCATCTCGTACGGCGGCAAGACCGCAGTGCGCGTCCCACCGTTTGTGGACCGCTACGCCGTTTCTATTTGCACCGCTGACTTCAACGAGTGGGTGTGGAAAACGACGAGCGTCGAATCCCCTTATAGCTACCTCTTGCTGCCCGAATATGACATGTACGAGTTCGATTTCGCGAACGTTGTCAATTATGCCGAGCTGGCGAAGCTCATCGCGCCGCGGCCCTTCATGGTAGAACGCGGGCATGATGACGGAGTAGCGCCCGACGAGTGGGTAGCCTACGAGTACGCGAGAGTGCGCCGCTTTTATGCCGACATGGGGCTGCCGCAGAATACGGCTATCGAGTGGTGGAACGGTCCACACGCCATCCACGGCGTGGGCACCTTTGAGTTTCTGCGCCGGCATTTGAGGTGGCCAGGTCGAGGACAACAGGAAGCCTGAGGCCACAGGGATCGAGGAATAGGTGCTGGCGTCATTTGTGCTCGAAGCTCAGCTAACCCTTTGGCCCACAGTCATTCCCGCGAAGGCGGGAATCCAAATGACGCCAGTACCGAGGAATACGGACACTTGACAGACCGAAAGTCATTCGTCGATATTCACCCTATTTTCTCGCTCGAACACGCGGCGCCCGGTGTGCGCATTGATATGAGCGTCCTGACGGCTAAGCGACGATGTTTGCCCGTTGTGGCTTCGCTCCTTTTCCTCGCGCTACAGGCGTTGGCGGCGGATCGGGCCGACGAACACCTTCAGCGCGGCAACACTCTCGCTCAACAGCAGGATTGGTCCGCGGCTGCCGTCGAGTACCGGGAAGCCTTGCGGCTCCGCCCGCGCTACCCCGAGGCGCACTACAACCTTGCCAATGTCCTCGAAGCGCGTGGGGACCGGCCGGGCGCCATCGCCGAGTTTCGGCAGGCCCTTGAGCTAAAGCCCGACTACGTTGAAGCTCACAACAATCTGGCGTTAGCCCTTCAGGGCTCGGGCGACTTCAACGGAGCTCTCGGCGAATTCCGCGAGGCCATCCGCATCAAACCTGACTATGCCGAGGCGCACTTCAATCTTGGCAATCTGTTGGCTGGCAAGGCCGAATGGGACGCGGCGATCGCCGAGTATCGGTTGGCGCTTGTGCTCAGGCCTGCAGACACCGCCGCGCAGATAAACTTGGCTTACGCACTTGCCAAGAATGGCGCTGCCGGCTCCGCAATCCTACAGCTCCGGAAGGTGCTTCACATCAAACCCGGCGACGCCAGCGCGCACTTCAACCTGGCCAACGTGCTGGCGAGCACAGGAGACCTGGATGGCGCCATCGCCGAGTATCGGTTGGCGCTGTTGCTTAAGCCGGGAGACGCCGCGGTGGAGGATAATCTAGGCTACGCCATCGAGCAGAAGGGCGACCTGAATCGGGCCATTGTTGAATATCGCGCTGCCATCCGCTCGCAGCCCGGTGACGTGCGAGCTCACTTTAATCTGGCCGCCGCGCTCGAAAGCCTGGGCCAGTTGCAGGCTGCGCTCGAAGAGTATGGAATGGCCGCCAAGCTCGACCCTGCGAATGAAGGATTTCAAGCCGAGTATTCGCGGCTGGAAGCCCTGCTTAAGCACTGAAGTTTGGTTGGCGACTCGGCTGTGAGGGCGTGAGGGCGATGCGGCCCTGCCGATCGGTTCGGTAGAGTGAAGTGAAAAGGCGTGTTCAGTTCGGCAGGTAGAGCGCGTCTCCGCTCTGTGAAAGGGCAGGAACTGTGTGTTGGAGAGAAGGTTGAGTAGGAGGGATTTGAGGGGCGTGCGCCGGTACACCGAAGTGCTGGCAAAGAACGTTGACGATGCGCTCGGCGGCGTGTCCGTCCCAGAGCTGTGGTATACGGCCCTTTTTCGCTCGCCCCGCAAAAATTTCGCGGGTGGCGCTCACGATTCGCGCCGGGTCGAGCCCGACGATCTGGTTCGTTCCCTGCGTCACGGTCACAGGCCGTTCGGTGTTGTTGCGAAGGGTCAGGCAAGGAACGCCCATTGCGGTGGTTTCCTCCTGCACTCCGCCGGAGTCTGTGAGAACGAGGCTGGCTTTGCTTTCGAGATGGAGGAACTCCAGGTACGGCAGCGGAGGAATCAGGCGAATCGCCGCGCCGCTGCTCGCGGCTTTTTGCGGCGCGTCGCCTTCGAGCCCGAATTGCCGCAGCCGCGCTTGGGTGCGAGGGTGCACCGGGAAAATCAGAGGCACGCTTGCCGCGATTGTTTCAAGGGCTGGCCAGACGCGCCGAAGAGTCTCGGGGTCATCAACTGTGGCGGGACGGTGAAGCGTCACCAGGGCATACTTCTTTCCGACGAGGTCGAGCCTCGAAAGCACAACGGACCGCTGAGCGAGCGGCAGGTATTCCGTCAGGCTGTCAATCATCACGTTGCCCACCAAGAAGACGCGTTCGCGGGGATGTCCTTCTGCCCGCAGGTTGTATACTGCGCTAGGCTCGCTCGAAAACAGCAAAGTGGAAACGGCGTCCGTGATGATCCGGTTCACCTCCTCCGGCATGGTGGTGTCAAAGCTGCGCAGTCCGGCTTCAACATGGGCGATCGGAATGCCCAGTTCCGCGGCGGCTACGGCGGCCGCAACGGTGGAGTTGACGTCGCCCACCACAAGCACCACGTCAGGCCGCTCGGAATGCATGATCTGCGCGAGGGCATGTGTCATGTTACGCTCGCAATGCGTCGCGCTG
>JASHYZ010000145.1 GCA_030042795.1 Terriglobia bacterium
GTTGGCCACCGCCAAGTCGAGTTTGCCGTCTCCGTTAAAGTCGCCGACAGCAAGCGCCACGGGGCCGGGTCCGGTGGCGGTAGTGATCGCGCTTCCGAAAGTGCCATTACCATTGCTCAGGTACACCGAAACCGTGTTGTCTCCATAGTTGGCCACTGCCAAATCCGGCTTGCCATCCCTGTTAAAATCGCCAGCCACGACGGCTTGCGGAGTGGTTCCGGTTGTGAGGCTGGAGCTACTGAAGCTCACTGCGGAAACCGGTTGTACAACCGGGAGCAAGACGAAGTTGGACGCTCCTCCTCCTGGACTCGGGTCTACTGCGGTGATCGCAGCGGTACCGACGGAGGCGATGTTGGCCGCCGGAACCTTGGCCTGGAGTTGGCTCGAACTCGACACCGTCGTCACTAGAGGGCTACCGTTCCAGTTGACCATGGCACCCGTGGCAAATCCTGTGCCGCTCGCCACCAAAGTAAACGCGCTACCGCCCGGAGCCACGCTGGTAGGTACGAGGGGTTGGTTGAGGAACGGCACGGCGTTGGCCGGCACAGTTGTCCCCGTTCCTGATAGGTTGACGAATTGAGGGCTGTCCGCCTCATCGTCCCAGACATAAAGCTGGCCCAAGAGGGTTCCAGCATGGTCAGGCGAAAAACTGATGGTGATCGTGCAACTCGCTCCCGGACCCAGGCTGGCGCCGCAGGTGGAGCTTTGCATGGCGTAATCCTGGGTAGCAAGCTCCGCGTAGGTCACACCCGGATCCTCAGTGCTTGCCTGAGATCCGGTGACGTTGATGCTGGAAATGTCGAGGGTACTGTTGGGACTGAGGTTCGTCAGCGTCGCCGTGCCGGATGCGGGGGCGCTCCCGAGAATCACATTCCCGAAGCTGACAGTTGAAGGCCCCAGGGAAACGAACGTACCAACGCCGGTCAGACCCACCACTTGCGATCCGCTTCCGTCACTGTCCGTGATCGTGACCGCGCCGTAACGGGTGCCAGGCGCCGTGGGAGTAAAAGTCACCTTAACAGTGCAGCTTTTGCCGGCAGCCAGTACGCTTCCGCAGTTGTTGGTCTGGGCGTAGTCGCCCGAAGTCACAATGCTCGTGATGCTTAGCGATCCGCTTCCGCGGTTGGTAACGGTTGCAGACTGGAGTGCACTGGTCGTCCCCACGGTCACGGTTCCGAACTTAAGCAAGCTGGACGAAGTCACCATCTCGGTTCCCATCCCGCTCAGGCTTACCGTCTGCGGACTGCTCGAGTCGCCGTCAACGACGGTCAGCGTGCCCGTGCGCGGTCCGGAAACGGTAGGCGTAAAGGTCACTGAAATGGTGCACTGACTCACGTTCGCGGAGCCTGGATTCCAGGCTTTCAGGGTGGCGGGGCAGTTGTTGGTCTCGGAGAAGTCACCGGAGATCGTGAAGCTGGAAGGAGAGACGGATATTGGGCTTGTGTTGTAGTTGCTCAACGTCACTGTATCGACGGCGCTGGGCGTCCCTACTTCCTGCGGCAGGCCAAAATTCAGACTTTGAGTGGAAGCCGGCGAGCAATGGCGAGTTTGAAGAACCAATGGTGATAGAGCCGTCTGCGTGAAGTCGAAGCTGTCTGTCATGTCGTTCGCATTGGCGTCGCGGTCTGTCAGCGGCGGCAACCCATAACGGTCCTCAACAAACTTCAGGAACGAGGAAAACTCGTAGGTGGTATGGGAAATGTAGCCGGCTTTGGCATAGGGAGAAATAATCACCAGCGGCACGCGCGCCCCCAACCCGTATTGGTCAACCACCGGCGGCGCAACCTGATCGTAGAATCCCCCGAAGTCATCCCAAGTCAAAAAGATTGCTGTTGAGTCCCAGTATGGTCCCTGCATGACGGCGTTAATCTGATTGACGGTCCAGTTCTCCCCGATACAGGTTGACCACACAGGGTGCTCGTCCTGCGAGCCCGGCGCAATCAGCCAACTGACCGCGGGAAAGGGGTTTCCGCTCGTATTTGAAGCGTCGGCGATGAATTGGCTTGAAGCGGCGAAATTTGTGGTCCACAAGGACGTGTTTCGAATGTGATTAATGGCATCGAATCCTACGAATTTATTTCCGTGGTCGGCGTAGCCTTCCCAAGAAATACCTGCGCTCTGGAGCAAATCGGCGAGCGTCTCAAAGTCAAAGCATGGAAACTGGAAGGTAAGATTGCCGTTGCTGTCCACCACGGGCACGGTGGTGCCGGGGTCGGCGTCGCAACCCCACTGGGACTCGAGCGGTGAAGGGATGTCAACGACTCCCCCACTCTGAGCTGCGATTGAGTAAAGGTGATTAGGGAAGCTGTCGCTGTGAATGGAGGAAAACATGTGATCTGCCAGCGTGAAATTACTGGCGTAGGCGAAGTAGTTTGGAACGTTGCTCGGGGACTGTTCTGTCATACAGAGCCAGTCGCCGTTCACGCTACAGTTGCCTCCGTCCGAGACTAGATCGAAGCCGTTCATCTTCCCGTTGTTGATGGCGGTAGTAGACGCCTCCCAGGTGTGACCAAGGTCGCGAGGCATCACATCTGGAGTAACTCCGAGGTTGATGACTTGCCCGGTGGATAGCAAGCCCTGAGTTGCCCCCGTCGCGCCGGGAAAGGTGCCGAACATTTCGTCGAAGCTTCGATTCTCCTTAACGATGAAGACGACATGTTGAATCGCCGTGATGTCAGTGGGGTGATTTTTGGGGGCTGCCGCCCTTCCGCCAGGAGACGCTTCCAAAACTGCAGAAGTGGGGGCAGGCTCGTCGGTTTGTCCCAAGGCGCGAGGAGTAATCAGCAGCAGAGTCAGTGCCAACGATACGATTGTGAAGCGAAGTA
>JASHYZ010000146.1 GCA_030042795.1 Terriglobia bacterium
CCCGAACCACAGAAGGCAGAAGACAGAAGACAGGAGACAGGAGTAAGAAGTAAGAAGCCAGTAAGGAGTTGAAGGGCGAAAGTTGAAGTTCATGAGTCGAGAGTTCAGAGTCAAAAGCAAGCGTCGGGAGACAGCGGCTTTCGACTTTAGACTTTCGACCTTCAACTCCTTCTTACTGTTAACTGTTGACTTTTTGCTCTGTTCTTACTTCTTACTTCTGCCTTCTGCCTCCTGACCCCGGCTTTCCCTTCATCCGTCCCCGGCGACTGCCTGCGGGTTGAGCTCGGTGAAGTAAAGATCGAAAAACTCGCTGCGCTGCTGCTCAAAACGGTCATTGAGGTACAGCAACTGCTCCTCCCATTCCGGCCGCCGCCCGAAGCGCGCCACTGCGATGTCGTGGAGCTCCAGGCGCGCCCGGCGAGTCACCACCACGCTTTCCTCTTGCTGGCTTACGCCCTGGCGGAAGAGCTTGAGGATTTCCGCCGCCGCCCGCCGGCGCCGGGCGGTGTCTTGCGGATCGGCGCTTGAGAGCCTACGCGCATAGTCAGCAAGATACTCGGCCAGGCAGCGCGCTTCTTCTCCGGCGCGCCGCCGGTGTAGGGTGGCGGACTGCCACAGCAGTTGCGCCAGGTCGCGCAGAGTGGGGGCCCGGTTTCGGGATTCGGTGTTCGGTTTTCGGGGTTCGGGGCGGGCCCAGGGTTCCGAGTCGCAAAACCTGACCCCTGCCCCCTGGTCGCTGACCGGCCCTGATCCCTCGCCGAACGCCGCCTCCACCAAGGCCAGGAACTCCTCGAAATCGTGCGGCAGTTCTGCGGCTTGCTCAGCGTCCCGGCTCGCATCGGCCGGCGGGCAGGATTCCGCGTGCGGCTTCCGCGCCTCGCGCAGCACGCGATAATCCAGGCTTCCCATCAAGCTCACCGGCCGGCCCAGCCGCTCCTGCACTTCATAAGGCTGGCTCGCGCAGGACCAATCCCTTGCCGGCTTCACCTTCAGCGGCCGCGACTCGAGTAGCTCTTCGACGCGCCGCGGCCGCAGCAGCGGGTTTCCCAGCACCTCGGCCGGGTAAAGGTCGAAGCGCCCCACCAGCGAACTCGTCCGCATCCGGGCGCACTCCAGGAAGTACTCGTTCAGGATGGGCGCGGGCTCGCCCAACTGCTCCACCAGCATGCACCAGAGCTGGTCAAAACGATTGTTAAGCCGAGTGATGGGCTGCCAGACGCCCGGCCAGGACTCGGCGGCCCACCGCAAGCCTCGGCCTAGCTCCAGGAACTGCTCCGGTGTGAGGCTCAGCGGCTGGCCTGCGGGGCTGTGGAAGCACTCGTTCAACCCGTCATTCCGAGGAGCCGCAGGCAGTCCCGAGCCTGCGAGGGAGGAATCTGGCATGGCTTCTGCAGAGCGAGATCCCTCGCCGCGCTGAAAAGACGCGGGGCTCGGGATGACAGAACCCGACTGAGCGGCGCTCGAAAGGACAAGTTCCTGAAGCGCCTTTTCGCGGTCCCCTAGGCTAGCTTTTTCTTCGCCTGACGCGGCCTGCCGCTCGCGAATAACCTTGCGCAAGTGATGGACCATCATCCGCAGCGCCCACTCGCTGTGCAGGCGGAAAGCGCGCAGGCGGCGCCAACTGGCGAAGGCACAGGCGCGCGCCAACTTCACCTGGTCCGAGCCGGCGTCGAGCGCGAAGACCGCCGGCAGCGCTTCAAAGCGCGCCAAGTGGGCCTGATACTCCGCGCGGCTCTCGCCCGCCATGAACAGGCTGCGTTCGAGATCGGCCACCAGCAGACCGTGGCGGAAGCAGGAGCAATATTTGTAGGTGCGGTCCTCCCGCTTTACCTTCTGGGCGAGTTCTAGCTTGGCGTGACGGGCGTCGAGTTCCCGGCTAGTGCCACGGGTGACGCAGAACCGTTGCTCCAGGGCAGCCTTCTGAGCCTTCTTGATGTTGAGCCGGCACGCCGCCAGCACCCGTTCGGTGACGGTGTAGCTGCGCTTCGGCTTTTGGTCCTTGGTCATTTGTCTGTTACGGTTCGTAGTTCATAGATCGTGGTTCGTCGTCCGGCTTCCGGTTCTTGTTAATGCCCGCAGCGAACTACGATCCACGTACGACGGACTACGAACCACGGACGATGCCCTTTCATCATTCACCCTTCGGGCCTGCTAGGGGAGAACAGTGAGAAAACTGAGAACGTTTTTTTCGCGCCAGTGGCTGAAGGGGATACCCTGTGGAAAACCGGCCATGGGGGCATGGGCGCCCCGCCTGTAGAGAACGAAGGGAGAGCAGGCCTAGCCTCAGGTCGCGCAGGGCCCGCTTTCGGCCCTGCGGCTTTGCAACGATTTCGTATCAGAAGCGGAGCAAAGGAAGGGTTCGTTGGCAGAGGTCGAAAAACCGCGGGGCTGAAAGCGAGCCACGCTACGCTTGCTTCAGGCGCTAATCGCCTAATCCTGGCGTGGCCTTTGGCCGCAACCAAACCGGAGGCCTCGGCGACCTCTGTGCCTAGAAGCCTCTAACACGGAGTTCACAGAGACTCTGTGGCCTCAGTGTTGAAGGCTTTTGGCCACAGAGGGCACGGAGAGGTTGGGAGCTGCATTCAATCACAAGACGAAAATCTTCGCAGCCGGAGAAGAAGTTCAGGTTTAGTAATACAGAGAACATCTCTGTGCCTTCCGTGACCCCTGTGGTGAATTTTTCTTTTGGTTGCGGCCAAAGTCCGCACCAAGTTTTGCGTCTTGGCGTGCAAGTTCATCGCATTTGTTCACATCTTCTGGCTTGGGTTGTGTTAGACGGGCGGCCCTTCAGAGCTTGTGTGAGAACTCATAGATTCCCGCTCCCCGCTTTCGCGGGGACAAGCTTCGCGGGAATGACCGCGTTGGAATGGAGACTGTAAATCCAACGATGTCGCCCCCCGCGTAAGCGGGGGTCCACTGGTCCGCACCCGTGTTCTCGTCCGGCAAGCTGGCGCCCTCCGAGACGCCCGCGGGGCAGCCTGAAAAACTCGCTCCTGCAAGGCGCCAAGCTACGCGCTACCGCAAATCCGCTAGCCATTTCTCAAGTGCGTCCGCCTGACCCTCGGGAACGCCTTCCACCCAACGGCATTCATCTCCCTCATGTAGCAGCCATGCTTGGCGGGCGCCCGAAGTGTGCCGCAGCACTTCCGGAGCCGTGACGGTTTCCGCGGCAACGTTCTTGGCGCCGCTCTCCCCGCGGCTTGACGCAGTGTCTGAGGGCCATCGCTTTTCGAGGATGCTGCGATAATCGTCGCAGAAGGCGCCGGCAGCTTCGGCGGTGGACCACCGCGTGCGCGCAACCAGAGCGAATTGGCCCGGCGCAGGTCCTTCGTAAACGATGTAGCGATCGGCGACCCAAGGCAGCGTCACCTTGTCTGCCTCTTCAGGCGTCAGAAGCTGGCCAAGCAGAGCCACATAACCGAGCTCGCCCATGATATTGTCATCGACGCGCTTCAAGTTAGAGACCTGCGCGAGAGCCGGTGGCGGCGGCAGAGTGAGTGGGCGTGCAGGCGATTCAGCTTCCAGCTTTGGGTCAGCGGCCGGCTTGAAGTAAGACTCCGGCTGAAAGATCTGCTTGGTGCTGACGGGCGGGTCAGTGAAGCATTGGTTCAGCCGCTTCCATCCTCCCAGCACGAGTCCTTGTCGGGCGAAATGCATGCCCTGAGCGTAAGGAAACAAGGCCTCGAAGCGCAGAAAGTAGGGCGCTTTGGTAAACACAGGATATTCCGCCATCTGCTGGTTCACCATGGCTTCCATGCTGGAGTCCAGCGAAGGTAACTTCTCAATGGGGATCGACCCCAGCATCGCCTGCATCATGGCCAGCGTGGCGTAGCCTTCCACGAGCGCCTGGCGGGCTGAGCTTGCGTCACCATCCTCGCGAGTGACGAGCATAAACTTCCAGAGGTCGAAGCTTTGATCCTGCAGCGCATGAGTGAGCTCGTGACTCAGCACCATCCTCTGGGCGCCAGGTTCCACCCAGTTGGCCATGAACATGGTCTTGTGCCGCGGATCGTAAAACCCCGCGGCCTGTTCGGTGTAGAAGCTAATGAGGAACTTCTCGAGGTCGAAGTCCGCGCCTACTACGCCAAAAGCCTTCAGCGCCGCTTCCTGGCCGTGGATTTCCTCCGGCGTGTACTGGGCGTTGAGGTTGTCTCGCAGGTAGCGGTCGATCTCGCTGCGGCTGATAAGCTGCTTCTTCAGTGGCTCCTTCACAGGCAACTGCGTCAGCCGGCTCATCTGGCGTAGAATGGTGTCGGCGGTCTGAAGTGCCGTCACCGGTTTCTCCGCTGGTCCAGATTGGCTGCTCTGAGCCTGTCCGGCGAGCGCGGCACAGCAGGCAGCGAAGGCAAGGATGATCACCAAGAACCAGCCAGAGCACGCCCCTCTTCGAGACCGAAAGCCGGAAACTAGCACCTGACACCTCTTCTCATCACCTGCTATCATACAGTTTGCGCGGGCAAGCCGGGTGATCGCTGCTCCGTCCGGACGCCGCGCGGGCCTTCTCAGAGGCCGGCGAGGCTGGCATGAACGGGGGAGAGGAAAGTCCGAACTCCGCAGGGCAGTGTGCTCGCTAACAGCGAGGATCGGAGGAGGATGGCTGCGGCCCGTACGCCTCCGGTACGGATAGTGCCACAGAAAATATACCGCCTTGTTCGACGCCGGCGCGCGTAGGCGCGTCGGCGCGGCACAGGGTAAGGGTGAAAAGGTGCGGCCGCCGGACGAGTCCGGCGGCTTAATGTAAGAGCGCACCGCGCGGGCAGTGATGCCCGCGGCAGGGAAAACCCCACACGGAGCAAGACCAAATAGGAGGGAAGGAGCGGCCCGCTCCGCCACAACCCTCGGGTAGGTCGCTCGACCTCGGTCGCAAGATCGAGGCTAGATGAATGATCGCCGGCCGCCTTCGGGCGGTCACAGAATTCGGCTTACAGGCTTGCTCGCGCCTCTGATTGAGAGCCTGCCATTCCCGAGTTGAGTCAGAACCCTCAGAAGTGGCCGCAGCGAACACCCGCTTCTATGCAAATTACAGCGTGTGAGCCCTTCGATTTCGAGCGCACGCTTCGCTTCGTACTGAGCCCGCCGGCTTTGCT
>JASHYZ010000147.1 GCA_030042795.1 Terriglobia bacterium
CTGGCTAGACACGCGTCGGGATAGGGCCACGTCCGGTCGCGGAAGGAATCCTCCAGAGACGATTCGGATCTAGCTCAGTGAACGGAGGGTCCCTAGACCTAAAGGTGAAGCGCCATTATTAAGCCTGACGACGTGTAAGTCAAGTATCGCACTGGGTTATTACCTAGTTTCGGATATTCCGGATTCTTCCTTGGAACAAGGTGGCTCGCCTGAGCGCGACTCAGCCACCGTACCGCAGGCCGGCCTTCTCGCTTCTCAATTTTTTCACGGGCCCCATCCTTTGTTTTCAACGACCTAACGATTTTGCAACTTCAGGCCGGCGATCTACTATTTTCTAATAATTTTGTCATAACAGATGCAGTGCGCGACGACTTGCCGAGTTCGACGACCGGGTCCTCGAAGAAAACTATTTCTTGTTTGTTAAAACGCAACACCTCATCTTAACGGGATCCCGAGCCCCGACAATCGCTCCTGCGCCGTGACCTACGAAGGCGGCGGCCCTGTTTCGAGGATGATGGGCTGCATTCCAACATTGATAGACCCTGTAATTGCTGTGGTGGTGTTGGTGAGGTCGCGATACTGAGTGAATTGACTGGGCGGTGTATACGCCGACGTGGCGGTATCCGAAGAGTTGACGCTAGACCATACGATCTGGGCCTGATAGCCATTCGGGCGACTTAAGCCGCAGGTCCAGATTGACCCGGAGAGGGTGCAGGCTGATGTGACGGTCGCGCCAACCAACCAGCCATTGACGGTTGTATAGGCCTGCCCAGCCGCATTAAGCCCAGAGCTGCTGCCGAGATCGCCCCAACCGACGTCCCAACCCCACCAGTCCGCTATCTTTACGCCCGCGGCAGCCTGCAGAATGAGCCATCTCGCCACATAGGCTGCCTGCTGGAACGAGTCGGTCAGGTTGGTGTCAATCCCCCAGCTTCCGCTGGTGTCAAACAGTGGCTTGTCGCTCAAGCCGTTTTCATTCATGGCACTGCGAACGTAGCCAATTTGTGTCAGCAACGGCGTACCCGCGCAATCGATGATGACGTCGCATCCAATACCAGCGGGGCACTGGCTGGGGCCGGTGCCATTTTGGCAGTAAAATCCATGGAAGGTCACGCCGTCCGCATACTTGGCTCCTCCTGCTTGCAAATAGCTGGCCAGCCAGCAGCCTGCTTCGCAACCGTTTGTGATCGGCTGAACGCCGACTACCGTGACTCCTGGAGTCAACACCTGCGCATTGGGATCAATCGACTTTATGATGCCGTACGCGCTTTGAGCCATGCTCAGCAATTGCTGGATGGTGCCCGACCACTGTTCGCTGGAATTGGGTTCATCCCAGATTTCGTAGTAGTTGATCTTGCCCTTATATCGGGTGACGAGAGCAGTAACATAGTTATTCCAGTCATCAACGTTTGCGGGCGGCGAACTACATGCTGTGAGGAAGCTAAATTCGCAGGCAGCGCTAGGGTCGGCGGCGGCCCACGCAGGTGTCGTGTGCATATTATAGTTGATCGTTGTAACCCCGTTCGCTTGCGCCACGGAAATCGCGTCATCCAGCCGACTCCAGTCGAATTGGCCCTCCGAGGGCTCAACGCTGGCCCAGCCCGCTGCGGTGAGTTCACCGAGCGTACCAATTGGGAGTGGCGGCCACGTAAGTGAACCGGTGAACCCGACGGTCATGGAAAAGAATGACGGAACAATAGCGCCGCTAGCGGGAGTGCCGCTAGTGTTCACCGTGAAGTCAATGGAGTTGGAAGCTCCGCCCCCGGGAGGTGGATTCGTGACAACCACTGGAAAAGACCCCACTGTTGCCTGATCACTGGCTGAGAGTGGAATCGTCAATTCGGTGGCGCTCACGTATGTTACGGTGTGAGCGACACCGTTGTAAGTGGCCGTCGAACTCGAAAGGAAGTTGGTGCCTGTAATGGTCAGCGTCTGTGCTGCGGTGCCGGCGGTAGCTGAAGACGGCGAAAGAGAGGTGATGCTAGGCACAGGATTCGTCTGTTGCGTGGTCGTGGACTGAGACGAAGAGCTGCCACCTCCGCCGCAGCCTGCTGCCACAAGACCTAACAGAACGGCCATGCCGAGACCAATATATCTTTGCTTCACCGCCCTAGCCTCCGAGTGATTTCAGCCCTTCGCCCTTGAACTCTGCCCCCACATTACCAAACACGCCGGTCGCAGGAAAGTTGCGCCGCAGCCAGACTTTCGGCCCAACGATCTCAAATTAGTTGATGAAAAAACCTGGGCTCGGGCCGTGTCAACAACCTGGCAAAGCACAGTCGGCGGGCCAGCGGGAGTGTAAAAAAAATGCAACCAGACTGGCAGGTCTTGCCGAATGGGCTCCTTTTTCACAGCGTAACCGGTTGATTTCAATGCGGTAGAAAAACCGTCCTAATTTTCGCAGTTGTACCCACCTTCTCACTCCCCGATGGTATTTTGTCTCTTGCGACAATAATTCGCGGATCTCCGAGCAACTCACGTAGGCTAGTAAAAGAGCGGGCCCGATCCAAATAAAAGCCTTGACGCGCTGCTAGTGACACTGGACCGGCAGGCCGCAACAAAGGTCGGCGGAGCACGGTCCCGCGAGTGAAAGGTCACGATGGTCAAGATCAATCCGGGAGGCCGGGAAGCCCCGATTCAAATGTCCGATGCCGCCGGCGTGAGGCTCCACAATTCAGAGCCTGGCGGAAACTCGCCTCAACGAATTCTCCGCGTTTCTCTACAGGGTCTCACTCAGCGTGGGAATGCCTTCAAAGCGGCAGACCGTCACCTTACAGTGAACTTCGCTGACCGCTTGCCTTTTCATTTACCGCTTCGGACACACCAGTCACGAGCACTGCCCACATTGCTTGCGTTTGCCTGCGCCTTGCTGTTACCGCACCGAATGGCGATGGCCGCAGGGCCCCCCGCTGGTCAACCAGTCCCCCCGGCGCCGGCGCCGCCGCTCGACTTCCGCGCCTACCGAATGGTCTATAAGGCCTCGGCGCGACCGCCGTTCCGGCTGATACCCTATCGGTTGGCGTCTGGTCCGCAGTCGTCCCCGCAAGGACAGGCCCAAGGAGTTGACCAGATCAGCGTGAAGGCGTTCGACCCAGTCAATAACGCCCTTCGGGTCAATGCGACCCTCAACCCGGGAGGTTCTCACACTCCGACCAACGCTGATCAAGTGTTCACTTCGACCTTCGATTCGGTGAACAACGCCGTTCGCGTTAATTGCGTGCTGGGATGCGGCAGTTCAGTTACCTTCGGCGGCGACCTTGGTGGATCCGCTTCCAGTCAGACCGTCGTGGGACTAGAAGGGCGCCCCCTCGCCGCTACCAGTCCCTCGCCCAACCAAGTGCTCAGTTGGAACGGCACCCAGTGGGCGCCGACGACGCCCACTACGGGCGCCGGGACTGGGGCTTGCGGGTCTAATCAGTTCGTGACCGGCGTGAACTTAGGGGCCTCACCCAATTGTACGCAGCCGGCCTTTTCGAGCCTCAGCGGTACGGCCACCGCCACGCAGCTTCCGGCCGCAACTTCTTCCGCGCAGGGCACCGTCCAACTTGCCAAAGACCTGACGGGCAGCGCCACCACACCCAAGGTAGCAGGACTGCAAGGTAATCCGGTCTCCGCGACTGCGCCCACCTCCAACCAAGTGCTCACCTGGAACGGTACGGCTTGGACGCCCACCACTCCTGCCGCCACGGCCGGCACCGGCGCCTGCACCACAAACCAGTTCGTCACGGGCGTGAACCTCGGGAGTTCACCCAACTGTAACCAGCCCGCTTTCTCGAGCCTCAGCGGCACGGCGACAGCGGCCCAGCTTCCGGCGGCCAGTTCCTCGGCGCAGGGCGCGGTGCAGTTAGCCCAAGACCTTGGGGGCAGTGCGACCGCCCCCAAAGTGGCCGGACTGCAAGGCAACCCGGTGTCGAGCGCCACCCCGACCTCGAATCAGATTCTCACTTGGAACGGCACCAGTTGGGCTCCGGCCAACGCGCCGGCCACGGGCGCTCAAATCGCTCAAGACCTAGGAGGCACTACATCTGCTCCGAAGGTGGTGGGGCTGCAAGGTAATGCGGTCTCTGCGACTGCGCCCACTTCCAATCAGGTCCTAACATGGAACGGTACGGCTTGGACGCCCACGGCTCCTGCCGCCACGGCCGGCACCGG
>JASHYZ010000148.1 GCA_030042795.1 Terriglobia bacterium
CTTCGAACCGGTTTGCGGCGCGATGCCCTTCCCTTGCCCATCCTAGCGCGGCCATCCCTGCCATTCAATAGCTGCCTCTGCTTTGGATTGGACCCGCGGATCGCGATTGAGCTCCGGATTAGCTGGCGGATACTTGGGCTTCCTATTCGTGGACCCCGAAACCGACAGTTGCACCACGGATGGGTTGGACATGCTCAGCGGCGGCACTCCCAACGCTCCAAACTGGATGCGCTGCGAAATCTTAACAAGTATTTGATTCTTAAGCACATTCCAGCTTCGTTCGCACCTGGTTTTGGTTCCACCCCCCTTCCGAATCAGGCGGAGAATTTATGTGGCGAGTGGGAGAGAGACAATTGGGACTTTTGAGAAATTCCCACCTGCTTGTGTGAGACCGCCATCACGCGCAGAAATGACCGCAACTACTTCACCATGGCACCCACCGGTGCTAACATAAGGAGCATGTTGGTGTTCCGCTGGGCGGCGGCTTCTCTGCTGGTGAGTGCGTTGTGGTGCGCGCCGGCGAGGGGTGCCGGATCCGATACGCCCGAGCACAGATTGCAGTCGGCTCTAGCTCACTACAACTCCGGCGCATATGCTGCAGCTCAGCAGGAGCTGGAGTCTCTCGAGCGCGACGTCCCTCACACTTTCGACGCTCAGGAACTGCTGGGGTTGGTCTACTCGGCGGAGGGACAGGAGCAGAAGGCCACCCCACGCTTCGAAGAGGCAGTGCGCCTGAAGCCGGACTCGGGACCTGCGCGCAACAATCTGGCTACGAATCTTGCCCGGCTGGGAAAAAACTCGCTGGCCGAGGCGGAATTCAAGAGGGTGGTCGAACTGGAGCCGGCGAGCTACGACGCCAATCATAACTTAGGCGAGTTCTACATCGCCAAGGGTGACATTCCCGTCGCCATTCCTTACCTGGAAAAAGCACAGAAGGCCAATCCCGCCGCCTACGATAACGGCTACGACCTCGCTCTAGCTTATGAGAAGACACGACACTGGCGCGAGGCCGAGGGTGAGATTCGGGAACTGCTGAATCTCAAGGACACGGCGGAGTTGCATAACCTGCTCGCGGACGTCGAAGAAGAATCAGGAAATTACATCGGCGCTGCGAACGATTATGAGAAGGCTGCGCATGCGGACCCGAGCGAGTCGAACATCTTCGACTGGGGCGGCGAACTCCTGCTGCACCAAACGTGGGGACCTGCCATCCAAGTTTTTTCTGCCGGACTCCAGCGCTACCCGAAGTCTTCCCGGCTAGCGGTGGGACTCGGCCTCGCCTACTATCTGCAAGGCCGTTACGACGATGCCGTGAAGTCGTTGGTGAAAGCGACGGACCTGGCCCCGACAGACCCGAACACGTACTATTTCTTGACCAAAGCCTATGACCAGTCGCCGAACCAGGCCGACGAGGTCATCCAGTGCTTTCGGCGTTTTGCCGAACTTCGCCCCAATGATGGGCAGGCTGTTTTGGATTACGCGGTGAGCCTCTGGAAGGGGAAGCGCTCTGAAACGAGCTCGGCCTATCTTGACCAAATCGAGGTACTCCTGAAGAAGTCCATCGCGCTCGATCCTTCCTCCAGCCAGGCGCACCTGCAGCTCGGCAACCTTTACTCCCAGCGTAAAGAATACGGCCAGGCTGTGCCTGAGTATAAGGAGGCCATCAAGCTCTCTCCCGATCTCGCTGACGCGCACTTCCGGCTGGGACAGGCTTACGTTCATCTGGGGCAGAAGGATTTGGCGCAGAAGGAATTGCAAGTCCATCAGCAGATCTACGAGCGTCAGTTGGCAGAGACGGACAAGCAGCGGGCGGAGTTGAAGCAGTTTGTCCTCTCAGCCAAGGCGGCTCCGGCCGCGCAGTGACCGCCGTTGCATGCGTCAGCCGCGGGTGATAGCATCATTCAACGCGGTTCGCCGGCCTGAAGGAAGGTGTCACATTCCCCGTCGCGTTCTCACAAAACGAGGCGCTGCCACTCCTCGCGAACTGGCGCAGGCGATTTCCTGGGAGCGGCGCGATTTTCTGCGCGCCGTCACCGGCGCGGGAGCGGCTACGGCGCTGTTTAGCCTCGCACCTTTGCGCGCTCTCGCGTCCCTTCGTAGCCGCAAGGTGCTGGTGGTGACCTTCGGTGGCGGCGCTCGCGACGAAGAAACATTCATGCCGGAGGGGCAGGAGAACATCCCCCACCTCCTCAACGAGCTCATTCCCCGCTCCACATTCTTCACTCAAGTGGCCAACCGCGGCATTCTGGGCCACTATGTTGCCACCGCCAGCCTCGCGACGGGCGTCTATGAGACCTTCAACAACTTTGCGGCGGTGCCCCCTGACCATCCCACGGTATTCGAGTATTTCCGGCGCGATCTGAAACGCCCTGCGACCGACACCTGGGTGGTGGCGCCCAGCAACGGCTTCAACCGCATCGGCGAGAGTGGCGAGCGATCGTATGGTCACGGGGCGGCCGTGATTCTGCCCAAACGCCTACTGACGGCGGCGCTCTCGTCAGGCCCAAGCGTGGAATATGAGCATCTGTTGCATGATAATTACGAGACACCGCTCTACACGCCGGAAATTAGCGGCAATGAAGTGGAACTTGATCACCTGGCTGATCTGCTCAAGTTGTCTGTCAGTGACTTCACCGCCCACGCTCGCAACCTCGCGAGCCCCGACGAGCTCTCGGTTTATGTAGCGAAGGAGCTGATGCAGCAGCTCGCGCCCAGCCTGCTCTGGATTACGCTTCACGATATGGACGTGGCACATGCGGGATGCTACTCGCTCTACGTCGAGGCCATCCAGCGCACGGACCGTCTTTGCGCTGAGATCTGGAAAACCGTCGAGAGCAATCCTGAGTACGCGGGCAAGACCACCATGTTTATCCTGCCTGACTTCGGCCGCGACTCAGACTTTGACTCCGCCGGTAACGGATTCCAGCATCATCGCACCGGCGATGCGCTCTCGCGAACCACGTGGATGATGGTGATGGGACCGGGAATTCGCGAGAACGTGGTGGTGGACCGCGCGGTTCAGCCTCTGGATCTGGTACCCACCCTTGGTTCTCTGCTCGGCTTTTCCGCCCGATTTTCCCAGGGTCACTCCCTCCCGGAGGTGGCGTAGTTGCCATGCTGCCGAGCGAGCTCCAGGCCGGCCAGTTCAACGGCTACCCTCCGCAGGCGCAGAAACTTGTAATCGACCACCTCGCGTTGCTCCAGAAGTTACCGGCGGTCTTTGTGGCGCTGCTGCTGCGCGAAGTCATCGCTTATGACTGGAAATTCCCGGCCGAGCGCCAGGATCTTGACCGGCAACTCATTTATCTGGCATCGCTATCGCCGGACCAACAGCGGACGGGTCTGGCCGGGTTCGAGCAAGTACGGCTATCGCCCGAGCTTGAGCGTTTTGACTGGGTCAAGTTTCCCGGGCAGTATTCGGAACTCCTCAGCAGCCATCTCTGGGCTACACACCAGATTGACAGTTTTCACACTGCGGCCCAAGAGTATATCGTCAAGGTCGATGCGGCTTCGCCGCCAGAACCCCTTCCGGCGCCGCGACTGGGCTTGGTGGTGATCGGGCAGGGTGTAACGGAGAGCACGTACCCGCTCTTCCGCAGGCTGCGCAAGCACGGTAGCTACTTTAGCCAGATAAGGCCCGAAGACGGTTTCGACAAACTTCTCAGCGCAGTGGCTGCGCGAGCCCGGGCGCACCCGGTGCCGTACGGGCACTGGTACATCGACGGCGGAGCGGAGCCGGCCACGCGCACGCCGGGTGTCACCCGGACGTCCTATGCGACGCTCGCGCCGGTGCGGGCCGCTTTGCTCAACAAGATGGAAAAGGCCATCGAGTCAGGCATTGGAGGCCCCGAGGCGCTGCGCACGATGCTATTTGCATTGCGCCCGGAAGAAATTGGACTGAACGCGGGTCCGGACGAAGCCGTGTTGAGCCACTTTCAGGTTAGCGTTCTAACGGAGGGCTCAGGAACACAGATTTTCAGCACCACCTTTGTGCAGTGGGCGGCGCGCGAAGCTTTGCGGCGTGCCCGACCGTTGACCCTGCTGGCGCGCTTTGCACCGCGGCAGCGGCAGCGACCCATGAATGAGCTGCTGTCCGGGAAGCAGCAAAATCCTGAGCTCGATCCCGCCGGCTCGCTGATTGATGCCGACATGGGCGCGTACTACACCTGGCTGAATCAGCAAAGGCTTTCAGGCGCGGACCGGTCCGCATTCCTGGTCTGGTTTGAGGGTCATCGTGAGGCGCTAGCCATTGGACCCTCGCTGCCCCACGGCACCGAATCAAGCAGCCCCGTGGACTTGGGCGAATTGCTTGAGCAACTGGCGTAGCCGGCTGGGGGAGCGAGGCGGCGTCTCAGATTTCAAGTAATCTCAATATCTCAAATCTGAAATTATCTGAAATCTCAATTCCTCGCTCAGGAGACACTCCAGCAGCCCTCCGTGTGATACGCTATCACCTCTTTGATTTGCACAATCGAACGTAAAGTGACCAACCCGTCAGGAGCCACTCATGTGGGACGTCGTAACTTTTGGCGAAGCGATGATTCGCCTTTCGCCTCCGCATTTCCAGCGCATCGAGCAGGCCACCTCGCTGGATGTGAACGTAGGTGGCGGTGAGCTGAACGTCGCGGCCGGCGTATGCCGATTGGGGCTTACCAGCACGTGGGTTTCTCGCTTGCCCAAGAATTCATTGGGGAGATTGGTAGAACACCGTGTGCGGCAGGCGGGCGTGGATGTTTCGCGCGTGGTATGGTCCGATGACGGGCGCCAGGGGATCTACTTCCTGGAGTTTGGCGCCGCGCCGCGCGCCAGTTCCGTGCTTTACGATCGCGCCAACACGGCGATCAGCGCCATAAAGCCGGGTGAGATCGACTGGAAAGAGGTTTTCAGCCAGGCGCGATGGTTCCACACCAGTGGCATCACCCCAGCTCTGAGCGATTCCGCCGCGGCCGTAACTCTGGAGGCGCTCAAGGCGGCCAAGGCGTCCGGCGTAACCGTGAGCTATGACCTCAACTACAGGGGCAAATTGTGGAAACCCGACAAGGCCCAGGCCGTTCAGGAACCGATGATGGAGTTTGTGGATGTGCTGATCACCACTGAAGAGGACACGAACGTTGTCTTCAAGATTCGTGCCGGGGAGCACCCGCAGCACGACGGCTTTACCCAGGTGTCTGCTGACCCCTACCGGGAAATAGCTAAGCGGCTGCAAGAGAAATTCAAGTTCCGCGCGGTTGCGATTACTTTGCGCGAGAATCCACTGGTGTGGCGCAATACCTGGACTGCGATCGCTTATGCTGACGGCCAGTTTTTCGACGACGTGAAATACGAACTGGAGATTGTTGACCGCCTTGGCGGCGGCGACTCGTTCAGCGCCGGTTTCATTTACGGCTACTTGGCGAAGAAGTCGTGGGCTGACGCGGTCCGATATGGTACCGCCTTCAGCGCCCTCAAGCATACGATCCCGGGCGATTTCAACTGGAGCACGTTGGCGGAAGTCGAAAGCCTGCTAAAGGGCGCAAGTTTGAGGGTGGCGCGGTGAGAACTAAGGCTGTCAAAAGTTGAAAGTTCAAAGTCGAAAGTAAACCGGGCGCCGCCTTCTTACTTTCAACTTTCGACTTTCAACTGCTCAAGCACAGCGGAGAAGTACATGTCATGGACGCGAGATAAAGCCTTAGCACTCATTCGTGAGGTTGGTCTGGTGCCGATCATCCGCACCTCCTCGCCCGAGGATGCCTGGCGCGCCGCCGAGGCTCTGGTCGAAGGCGGGGTCGGTATCGCAGAAATCACCATGACGGTGCCCGGCGCCATTCACGTGATCGAGAAGGTCGCTGACAAGTTCGGCGAGCGGGTGCTGTTGGGCGCCGGCACCATTCTTGATGAACAGAGCTGCCGCTCCGCGCTCCTCGCGGGCGCGGAGTTCATCGTGACGCCCGGACTCAAGGCGCCGATCATCGAGATGGCGCGGCGGTACAGCAAGGCGTGCTTTCCGGGAGCGCTCACCCCCACCGAAGTTCTCGCCGCCTGGGAAGCAGGCGCGGACATGGTGAAAATATTCCCCTGCGGGCCGGCGGGCGGGCCGAAGTACATCAAGGCGCTCAAGGGACCTTACCCGCACATTGACATGGTTCCCACCGGCGGCGTCAACCTGGAGAACACGGCCGAGTTTATCGCGGCAGGAGCGTCAGCAGTGGCCGTGGGCGGCGAGTTGGTGAATCTGTCGCACCTGCGAGCGGGCAAGCTGGACGAGATTGTGG
>JASHYZ010000149.1 GCA_030042795.1 Terriglobia bacterium
CGAAGCGCCACGTGGGCGCGCTGGACCGATTGACAGACCCCGAACGCGACGCCTTAGCTGACATTCTCAAACGCATGACCACGCGTTACGATCACTTGTTCGAGGTCACTTTCCCCTACACGCAGGGATTCCATCAGAGCCCGACTGACGGTGAACCTCATCCGGAGTGGCATTTCCACTCGCATTTCTTGCCGCCCTTGCTGCGCTCGGCCACGGTACGAAAGTTCATGGTGGGCTATGAGTTGCTGGGCTCGCCGCAACGCGACATCACCGCTGAGGCCGCGGCGGCAAGATTGCGCGAGCTCAAAGAGACGATTTAGGCAGACAAGAGGCGAAAGACGAGAAACGAGTGACCAGAGACGAAAAGCAGAAGGCAACAACAAGAAATAAGCAGCACGAGCCGATGGGCGAGAGGCCAAGGGTCGATGTGGCTTCTTGCAACTATCTCTCGTCTTTCTCGCCCCTTGTCACTTGCCACTTGTCTCTGGTCTCTCGTCTCTGTCTCTATGTCACTCGGGCTGAAACGCCGATTCGCGGAGGAATAATCTCAAGTTGCTCCGCATGACGATGGCCGGGTCAAGGGGGATCTGAGGCGCGGGCCGGAGGCCCTCGGTAAGAAATCGTACGATCGTGCGGATGGCCGTGAGTCCCTGTTCCTTCGGCCGCTGATGGATGGTGGCCGAAATTTTGCCGGCTTCGATAAAGGGCACCATGGCGGGAAACAGGTCGGTGCCGATCACCTTGATATTGCCGGCCAGGCCCATCTCGTCGAGCGCGCGCATGACGGGAATGGAATTGGCCGTTGCAATGTAGACTCCCTTGGCCGAGGGATATTGCCCGAACACCTTCCGGCACTTCTGGTACGCCTCGTCCTCTTCGTCGTGAGCCTCGATTACACCCAGAATCTTGCCGCGCGGGCAGAACCGCTTGAGGCTGCAGTCAAAACCTCGCACCTTCTGTTCGTGGTCAACCACGGCATGCATTCCAATGAAAACGATCACGCCTCCCTCGCCCGCCAGAAGATGCGACATGAGCTCGCCGGCCAGAGCGCCGTTGGTGAAAGGATCAACAGAAACAGACGTCAGCCGCTCTGTGCCCGGTGCATCGCTTACGACACACACCACCGGGATGCCTCGCCGGGTGGCCTTTTCGATGTCGCCGCGCAGGCGCTCGTGATAAGCCGGCGCCACCACCAGGCCGCTGATGTCTTCCTCGAGGATGTCGCGGAGGGCTTCAACTTCGTGCTGGCCGAATCGCTTGTAAGGGCGATAAAGAATCTTCACCCCCAGCGGTTCATAGGCGCTCGCCGCCTCTACGATGCCCTCGCGCACGTCGTCGAAGAAATAGGCCACTTCCAGCGGCAGGCTGACGCCGATGGTGAGATGCTTGCGCGACGAGAGATAGCGCGCCGCCAGATTGGGGCGATAGCCAAGTCTGCGCGCTTCCAGGAGGACTTTGCGCTTGGTGGCGGCGCTTACGCCCGGACGGTCATGCAGCGCGCGGTCCACCGTGCCGCAGGAAATGCCCAAGGCGTCAGCGATGTCCTGGACTCCGGCGCGCGCCAGTGGAGGCGATGACGAAAGCGGCTTGTGGTTGCTCGACATCCCGGATCCCGTCCGCAGCAGCATAGCACGCCATAGCCGGCTCGACTCAATCGACGACCGATTGGGTAGTGTCTCAGTTTGACGTAGGGGCGCTGTGTCGCCTGGCGAGACCCTGGGCGAGAGTTGACGGCAATCACACAACCTTTGTCTCTGTCCAATAGATTCGCTGTACCAGCACTCATAAAATTTTTCTTGACACGATAATTGATTCGTAGTATTTCTTTGGATCGTGCACGTACACGAACCCGCCGGGCAACTTGCCAGGGTGAACGTGCCGCGACTGGTAGTTAGACAAAGATAATAGGCCGCGCCAGCGGCCAGCCATACGCTTTCTTAAGATTCCTGCGTTGGGTGGACGGTCAGTGGTAAGAAGCCGAGGAGGAGGGTCCATGCGCAGCTTCCTGAAAGGTGTAATTCCGGCAGTTCAGTACGTCGGGCTGTGCCTTTGTGTGCTGATGGTGGCGTCGCCACTGTGGGCGCAGATTGACACTGGAACGATTCTGGGCACGGTGTCAGACCAGTCAGGCGCCGTCGTTCCTGGCGCCAAGGTCAGCTTGACCAACGAGGGGACGAACCTCACGGTCACCACGACGTCGGGCGCGGCTGGTGATTACGTTTTTTCACCGCTGAAAATCGGCACTTACACCGTCAGCGCAGAGGCGACCGGGTTCTCTAAGGTCGTTCAGTCTCACCTCACACTGAACATCAACCAGGACCTTAAGGTTGACCTCGTCCTCAAGCCGGGCGAAGTGACGCAGACGGTTGAAGTGACTGGCGCTCCTCCTGCGCTACAAACCGAGAACGCTTCGGTGGGACAGGTCGTGAATCAGGAAAGCATTAACAACCTGCCTCTAAACGGTAGGAACTTTACTTTCCTGGCTCAGACAGTGGCTGGCGTCAACACCCCGCAGCCCGATACCCGTGGCAACGCCGCCAACGGGGCCTTCTCGGCCAACGGCTTGCGTCCCGCGCAAAACAACTATCTGCTGGACGGGATTGACAACAATTCTGACAACGTGGACTTTTTGAATGGCACGAATTTCGTGGTGCTACCGCCCCCCGACGCGCTCTCGGAGTTCAAGGTTCAAACCTCTGACTACGACGCGCAGTATGGGCGCGCCGGCGGCGCCATCATGAACGCCACCATCAAGTCCGGCACCAATCAGCTTCACGGCGACGTTTGGGAGTTTTTCCGCAATGACAAGCTGGATGCCGCTGACTTCTTTGAGGACGCCGGAAACCTGCAGAAGGGTGAGTACCGGCTGAATCAGTTTGGCGGCACCATAGGCGGACCGGTGGTGATTCCGCACGTCATCAACGGCAAGGACAAACTCTTCTTCTTTGGCGACGTGGAAATCACGCGCCGTCGGCAGGGGAATGTCTTTACCAATAGCGTTCCCACGGCCGAGGAACGGAACAGCGGTTATACGAACTTGGCCGACACGATTCTCGGCCAGACCAATTCTAGCTGTCTTAGCGCCAACACGTGTACCTCGACGGACGATCTGGGGCGAGTGCTGCCCATTGGCACCGCCGTGGATCCCGCCACCACAAGGTCGGTAACGTGCGGCGTGGTCGACCCAGTTTTTGGCAGCGCTCCTCTGACTGCTAAAGGGGACGCCTGCAATGGTGTCGCGCCAGGTACGGTGGTTGGTTACGTCGCCGACCCGTTCTACACAGGTGGGAGCCTCAGGGGGGTACAGAACTTTGCGACCGCTTGCCAAAGCGAAACGAACTGCATGCTCAACCAGCTTCCCGCCAATCGGCTCGATCCCAACGCGATCAAACTCCTGAATCTTTATCCCGCCGCCACCTCGGCGGGCATCGTCAACAACGAGTCTTCGAACCCGGTGCTCTCCGAGAACCGCGAGGCGGTTGACTCGCGTGTGGACTACAACATCAACGAGAAGAACCAGTTGTTCGGGACCTTCAGCTACGTGAACGATCCGCAATTTATTCCCGGCCCGTTTGGGGGTATCGCCGATGGCGGCGCCTTCCAGCAGGGGCTCCAGACTGCGAAATCGTTTCTGGCAGCGATGAGCTATACACATACTCTCAATCCCACTACAGTTAACGAAGTGCGTCTGGGCGAAGACCGTCTTTACACCACCCGCTACGGACCGGTGGCCGACCAGCTCGGAATACCCGAGCAGTACGGTATCCAAGGTATCGCCCAAGTTCCGTTGAACGGAGGGCTGCCGGCGATTGGGGTTAGCGGTCTGAACACCCTCGGCTCAAACTCCTTCCTACCTTCGCAAGAGATTACGCAGACCACACAGCTAACCGAGAACCTGACCAAGATTTACAGCAAACATACCTTTAAGATGGGCATGGAGTTCCAGCACATCAAGTTCTCCACCTTGCAGCCTGCGTGGTCGCACGGCCAAATAGATTTCGACGGGAATTACGCGGGTGTAGGAATGGCCCAGATGCTCCTGACTCCCGAAATGAATTCCGTTAGCCTGCCGGCGTGCAGTTTGCCTGCTGGTTTGGGGTGCGCAGTCAACTTCGCTGGTGGCGCTGACACGGTGTATGCCTCCAACTTCTCGCCCAGCGACGACGGGCACAACTACTGGGGATCGTACTTCCAGGATGACTGGAAGATGACGCCCAAATTAACACTGAATCTTGGCGTCCGTTGGGAACACTTTGGAGCCATCGTGGAGAACCACGGCCGCCAAGGCAACTTCATTTCCGGAATACCCTTCAGCACCGCGGAGATGTTGTATCCCGATAATGGGAAGAACCAGGCTTTATTGCAAGCGGCTCCGGAGTGGCCCGCGATACTAGCCCAAGACGGCATTGCGCTCAAGTACACCAACAATTTTGGGCTGTCGAACGTGCAGGACGATGACTTCGGCCCGCGAGTCGGCGTTGCCTATCAGGTTACCCCCAAACTGGTCATGCGGACCGGATTCGGCATGTTTTACAACTCGTTTGAGAATGCCGGCTATGGACCGAACATAGGGGAAAACTTCCCGTTCCAATACACCATCGAACCACCGGCTCCCAACGGCTCGTCGCCCATCCCCCTCAACAATGCTAACGGCACTACCTGCAGCCCTGCTGCGACACTTGAGGTTACATTTTCGTGTATATCGCTTCAACCCTCTCAGGTTGATGTGGAAGGATTAGGGCCGCAAGGATTGCAGTACAACTTCAAGACGCCCTACGTGCTGGGTTGGAACTTCACGCTCCAATATGCTCTGACGCCGAACATGAACCTTACCGTAGCTTACGTGGGCGATGGCTCGCGTCACCTGGATACCGGCGGCGCGTCGAATCCGAGTACCTCTATCATCGAACTAAATCCCCTCGCGACCATTTGCGGCCCGGGCGGCATTACCCCCTTCCCTGATATCGGTTGCAACACAAGCATTCAGGACACGCAAGGCAATAGCCATTACAACAGCCTCCAAACGAGTCTCGAAAAGCGATTCTCGAATGGCCTCAACTTTCTCGCCACCTACACCTGGCAGCACTGCCGCGGCGACGCGGGGGACGAGTTGAACGGGGGCGTGGGCGAGGGCTCCCGCGCCATAGCTCTTCCTGGGTGGGGAATCCAGGGGGACTATCAAAACTGCGACTACCAGATTTTCAATGTCTTCCACTTCAGTGGCGGCTACCAGTTGCCGTTTGGCCACGGGCAAAAGTATCTTTCCAACGCCAGTGGGGCCTTGAATCAGGTGATCGGTGGGTGGCAAAGCGTGTGGAACTTCGTGGCGGAAGGAGGCCAACCCTTTACGATTGGCTGTCCCTACGGTACCACGGGCAATTTGGGCTGCACTGCGATGGAAGTTCCAGGACAGGACCTGTACGGTTCGGGCGCGCCTGACCACTACCTGAATCCCAATGCGTTTACACAGCCTTGCCCGGCGCCAGGATTCAACCAGCCATCGAGATGCGTCAATGTGGGAACCGGCATAGGGCTTTTGGGCGGCGGTGACACGCAAGTGACCGGACCTG
>JASHYZ010000150.1 GCA_030042795.1 Terriglobia bacterium
TCGCGCCCAGCACGTATCGAAACTGAGATCAGCCGACTCTGAGGGGGCGGCCCCACAGTGGGCCATGACCCGGCTCCCCTCGGACCGATGATTTCGGCTCCCTTTTATGCGGGTGTTGACACCACACTCCTGAGCGCCTGTGCGGCTGGCGTCCCGATTTGTCCTCGGATCTCCTAAATCTTTGTAGGCGAAAGAAAAAGTGCTTGACAACGGCACATCGTAGTGGTAGAAAGTGGGAGGCGGTAGTGTTTTGTGAAAATTAGTGGTCAAAGGCCGCCGGATTTGAGCCCGTGTTTCGAGGTATGCACAAGGCGACCGTCGATCCCAAGGGCCGGCTGAAGATCCCGGCCGAGTTTAAGGAGATTATCGATCGCGAATATGGGCCTAACTTCTACGTCACCAGCTTGCGGGGCGATAAGGTGTCTGTTTATCCGTTCAGCCAGTGGGAGCGTATCGAAAAGAAACTGGCGGAGTTGCCCACGATGCACCCTGCCCGCAACAAGTTCCTGGACCGTACGAACTATTGGGGGCAGCAGGCACAGATGGATTCGCAAGGCCGTGTTCTGATTCCCGCGCAGCTACGCGACGCGGCGACCGCCGCGGGCGAAGTCGCCGTGATGGGCTACCCGGACCGGCTGGACGTCTGGAAAAAGGAGAACTTCGACAAGCACCTCGAGGAGCAACCCATTACCGTCGAGGATGAGCAAACCTGGAGCGACTTGGGGATTTGAGTCTCGGCGGCTGGTGGCTGTATCGGAACTTCGCGCCACAAGAGAGTGTCATGCAAAGGTGCAAAGAACGCAAAGTGATTGCTGCCGCCAGCGAGTTTTTCCTTTGCGCCCGTGGCGCCTTTGCGTGAGGCATCGCAGTCACCCAAAGGGAGCCTTTGTTAGGTGTTCCGGCCCTTGGCCGATGGCTGAGCCACTCGATGATCGGCAAGGTGGGCAACCACAAGCGGCACACCAGCCGGTGCTGGTTGAAGAAGTGACGGAGTTCTTGGATGTACGGCCAGAAGGAGTCTACATCGATGCAACGGTTGGCGGCGGAGGTCACGCGCAGGGGATTCTTGAGCGCCTCACCAGCGGCCGGCTTCTGGGAATCGATCGTGATCCGCGGGCGCTGGCCGTGGCAAGGCAACGTCTCATCCCTTTCGGAAGCAAGGTCACGCTGATGCAGGGAAACTTCGCGGACATCGACGCACTGCACGCTGCGAGCGGCTTTCCCGCAGCCGACAGCGTATTGGCCGATCTTGGATTGAGTTCGATGCAACTTGCGGACGCCTCCCGCGGCTTCAGCTTCAACCTCGAAGGTCCACTGGATATGAGGGTGGATCCGGCGACTGAGACCTCGGCCGCGGATTTGGTGAACTACACGAGCGAGCGCGAGCTCGCCGACCTGATTTTCAAGTTTGGAGAAGAGCGCCTCTCGCGCCGTATCGCGCGAGCTATTATGAGGGCCCGGCCGATTCGAACATCCACCGAACTGGCGCAGGTGGTGACGCGAACGATCCCCTTTCGGCCGGGCCCCCACCAGATTCATCCGGCTACGCGCACCTTCATGGCTTTGCGGCTGGCCGTGAACCGCGAACTCGACAACCTCGGGCAGTTTCTGGCCAGGGTGCTTTCCGTGATGCCGAGCGGCGGGCGCGTGGCGGTGATTAGCTTTCACTCGCTTGAAGACCGCATGGTGAAGCAGTCCTTCGCCGCCTGGCGGCGGGAAGGACGCGTCAAGGTACTCACCCGCAAAGTCGTGCGGCCCGGCGAAGACGAGATCAGCCGCAATCCGCGTTCGCGCGGCGCCAAGCTTCGCGTGGCTGAGAAGACGGCGGGCAACGGAGTGTAAGAGCGCGCGAAACGCTCTGGAGTGATCGGGACTGGGGGGTTGGGCATTAGCTTCCTTCGCCCGGCCCTCTCCCGTACAGAAAAGGCGAGGGACGTAACGTCAGAGAGGCCCAAGCCAAGCCCTTTCGCAGCAAGATTGGAGAAAGAAACCATGACGACCGCAGCACGAGCACTGCCGAATCGGCGGCGCCGCCCGCCTCGCGCTCTTGTTGCAGGCCGCGCCCCGCTGCGCGAGGTCTATTTTGTGAAGCACATTGACAATTCCCGGATTGTACGTGAGGTTGACGGCGCCAAGCGGCGGGAATGTTACGCTTTGGTAGGTTTGGTGGCCTTAGCCTTTGCGCTTTCATTTGTTTACGCGTGGCAGCACTTTCAGTGCGTACGCTACGGCTATCAGATTGAGCAGTTGCGTCAGCAACAGCGTGCGCTGGCGGAGTGGAATCGCGGCCTCAAGCTTCAGGAGGCATCCCTCGAGGATCCGAAGTTGATTGATATTGAGGCTCGAACGGAGCTTGGGTTGAGGGAGCCCGATCCGCGCCAGGTCATCCGTTTTGATCAGCCCCTCAACGGCCAGCCTGCCCTTGGCGAGCCACAATTGGCCGAGAGCCATCCGGGAGTTAGCGCACTATGGGCACGGCTGGGGCATGTAGCCGGCTTGAATCTTGGAGGACAGGCCGGTCCATGATTCGGGACCCGGGGCCCGGGACTCGGGGTTCGGGAAGGAAGTTTCTTTAATGGATTCCCGCTTGTGCGGGAATGACGGAAAACCGAACCCAAACAGCCAAACGCGGGCACCAAGAACCGAACACCGAGTCCCGAGTCGCGAGCCCCGTCAGGAAAGTAATGCGCCGCTCGTCCCCGCCTCGCCGGTCACCGGCTAGTACTCCAGCGATCTCAATTCAACGCGTCCTGGTGTTTGGAGCCTTCCTCGGGCTCTGGATTGTGGTCATCCTGGGCCGCCTTTACGCACTTCAGATCATCGACTACGTCAAGTGGGTTTCCAGGGAACAAAAGCAACAGGAGCACACTATCCTCCTGCCCCCTCTGCGCGGGACAATCTTTGACCGGGCTCATCATCCCCTCGCGATGAGCCTGCCGGTAGATTCGGCCTTCGCGATGCCCGCCGAGATTCCCGACGTCAGCGTTACCGCGCGCCTGCTCGCTCCGGTCCTCCGCGTAGATGCCACTGATCTTGAGGACCGGTTGCAGAACCTGCGCTCCTTCTGCTGGATCAAGCGTGACATTTCGACTGACATCGCCGCTCGGCTGCGGAGCCTCGACCTGCGCGGCATTTATTTTCAGAAAGAGATGAAACGCTTTTACCCGAAGGGGCCCTTGGCGGCCAGCGTCATGGGGTTCGTCGGACTCGACGATCATGGCTTGGCCGGGCTCGAATACGGGTTAAATAGACTGATTGCAGGCCGTCCGAGTTACGTTCTGGTCGATGAAGACGCGCGCCGGCACCGTTTCCATTCGAGCGCCGGTAAGGGTGAGCCTGGGACCGACGTCGTGCTGACCCTCGATGAGAACATCCAATTCATCGCGGAAAGAGCGCTGTCTGATGCTGTCGAGCAAGACCATGCCTCGGGTGGCGTGGTGATTGTTGAGAACCCGTCCACCGGAGAGATTCTGGCAATGGCCAGCCAGCCGACCTTCGATCCCAACAACTTCGAAAGCGCCACGCCCGAGGAGCGCAAGAATCTGGCCATTCAGTGGGTGTACGAACCGGGATCGATGTTCAAGCTGGTGACGTACTCGGCGGCGCTGGAAGAGGGGTTGATCTCGCCCGGCGAGACTATCGACTGTCAAGGCGGCTCCATCACCCTTGACGGGCATGTGATCCATGATGATAACGAGCACTTTGGTGTGCTGACCGTGGAACAGGCTCTAGCGCACTCCAGCGACGTAGCTGCTGTCAAGATCGGGCTGCGGCTCGGCCAGGAGAGACTGTACGACTACATTCGCCGCTATGGTTTCGGTTCCCGGACGGGTATCGAGCTGCCAGGTGAAGAAGAGGGCCTGCTTGAGCCGCTCAGCCGTTGGTCGGGTCTCTCGATCGGCGCGATTTCCATAGGTCAGGAAATCGGAGTAACAGCGCTCCAAATCATCAGCGCGTACTCGACCATCGCCAACGGCGGGGTGCTGCATCCACCGCGCATCATCGAGAGCTTGGTACAGGGCTCTTCAGTGACCGCTCCGCAGGTAGGCCCCAGCCGCCGCGTGGTGAGCGAGCGAACGGCCGAACTGATGAAGCACATGTTCATGGAGGTGGTGGAAGAGGGCACCGGCAAGGAAGCACGGTTGAACGGCTATTCCGCGGGAGGCAAGACGGGCACCGCCCAGAAGATTGTCAACCGCCGATACTCCCACAGCAACCACGTTGCTTCCTTTGTGGGTTTCGCTCCCGTGGATCATCCGGCCGTCACTGTGCTGGTGTCGATTGATTCACCACAGGGCCAATATCACGGCGCCGAAGTAGCCGCACCCGTGTTCAAGGAAATTGCCGAAGAGACCTTGGCGTCTCTGAATGTGCCGAAAGACCGACCTGTGGCGCTGCTGGCTGAAAACAGGTCTGCCGCTCTGCCCGAGCGGAGCCCCGCCGGCAAGGCCGCCGGGCCGGATGTTGACGCGGCGCCGGCGGCGCCTGCCCGGCCTGCGCCGGAAGATTCGCCGGCCATTGTCTCGTCAACTGGCCCAGTGGGTGAGGACCTCAAGCCGGTCGCTCTCACGAACGATGCGACCCCGGCGGAAGGAACCGTGGTGCTCGAAAAGGGACCTCTCACCACGGTTCCTGACTTCACCGGCCTCGCTGAGCGTGCGGCAGCGCGGGAATGCAACGCAGACGGATTAGACCTGATTGTGTCGGGTAGCGGGCTGGCTACGCAACAGGACCCTCCCGCAGGGTCGAAGGCGCCGGCCGGAAGCAAGGTGCGGGTGTGGTTCAGTCGTTGATCGTCAGCCACCGGAGCGAGGCGTGAGAGTCCAGGGTCCAGCCAGCAAGCTGGCCTAACCAAAGCGGCAGCAAGCTGCCGCACTCCAAAGCGCCTACGGCGCGGGCGAGCACAACCGGTTCGTCGTAGGGTCAAAGATGAAGCTTTCAGACGCGATGCGCGGGGTTCCAGAGGCCGAGTTCGGTGTGGATCCGAACCTGGAAATCCGGTCGTTGGATTACGATTCCCGCCGGATAGAGCCCGGTGGCCTGTTCTTTGCCATCCAGGGCGAAAAAGCCGACGGCCACGCCTTCATTCCGCAGGCTCTGGCACGCGGGGCGGTGGCCGT
>JASHYZ010000151.1 GCA_030042795.1 Terriglobia bacterium
AGGTCGAGCTGCTGTTAACGCGGCGTGAGACCGGCGACGTTTGGCAGGGGTTGGTGCATCCGGGCCGCAGAGTGCGCACGGGCGAGATCCTGGTGTTCGGCGACGGCCAACTCGAAGCCGAGGTCTTGGACCGCGGCGAATACGGTATACGCCGCGTGCGGCTTGTCTCCCGTTCGGACTGCGCAGAGACGGCGGGCCCGGCTTCCGTCGATGAACTCATCGACCGGCTGGGTCACGTGCCGCTGCCTCCTTACATTAACCGCCCTGACGAACCACGGGACCGCGAAGCCTATCAGACGGTCTACGCGCGAGTCCGCGGCGCCGTGGCGGCTCCCACGGCCGGTCTCCATTTCACCCAACGCATTCTAAGAGAACTGGTATCGCGCCAGATCGAAACTGCGGAGATCACGCTGCACGTCGGGACAGGTACCTTTCGCCCCGTGCAAACGGAGCGAATCGAAGAGCATCGCATGGATGCCGAGGTCTTCGAGATTACTGAAGACACCGCGGCCCGCCTGAATCTTGCCCGCCGTGACGGCCGCCGTGTAGTGGCTGTCGGAACTACTACCGTCCGCACTCTCGAGCACGCGGTACGTACAACGGGCGGCCGGATCGAGCCGGGCCGCGGCGAGACGAGCCTCTTCATAACTCCGGGTTTCGATTTTCGAGTGGTAGGCGCGCTGTTGACGAATTTTCATTTGCCGCGCTCCACGCTGCTCATGCTGGTGGCTGCCTTCGCCGGGCGTGAATTCATACTCAGAGCCTATCAGCTCGCGGTCAGTCAGGAATACCGTTTTTACAGCTACGGCGACTGCATGCTGATTGAGTGAGGAAGGCGGAAGATAGAAGCCAGGAGTCACACGTCAGCAGCCACCAGTAAACCCCATCTGATCGGCCCAAACCGGGCGAGTGAGTTGCTATCAACAACGATCTTCTCCCTTCTGTCTTCTTACTTCTGTTTCTGTCTTCTGGCTTCTGTCTCCTACCATCGCACCCGCACGCGATAAGTCAACACCGCCTCACCATTAGCCGGCACGGGCACGGCAAACCGAGCTGAGAAGGCGGAGGTCTTCTCATACTTGAAGTTCGACTGTTCCATCGTCCAGTCACCGCCGATGGGCTCGTTCACTTCAATGGTGACGGGTTGCGACTTGTGATTGCGCAGGGTAATCTCGAAGGCCATTTCGCTGGTGCGCCGGTCAATCTTCTGGTAATCGGTCTGTTTGCGCTCGGCCACGAGATCAAAGGCGTTGCCGATGTGGAGGTCAACCCTTTCGTCTTTCGGCGTGTGATCAATGTGGTCCTCGCCGATGAACTGCAGCCGACCTTTCGAGTCTCCTTGATACACCCTCATCGTGCCAGCCGGGAGTGGCATGCCCAGCGAGTTGGCCTGCGAGTTCTTGAACTTCAGGTGCACTTCAACCGGATTCTTGATGGGCTCGCCGGGCTGGATGGCATCCCGATAGTAGTAGCTTTGGCCATTCACCTCATAACTCTTCTCAATCGGGAACGAGGCCGCTTCCAACAGACTGATCTGCTTGCTTTCGTTGTCTTGCAGCGTCGCGCGGCGATCGAGCGTGTAGAGGTGATACTCGGAGATGTTCTCCTGGACGAACTGCGGAGCGGGCACCGCAGCTTGGCGCACGACACCTGGAATTCCTCCGACGACTCCCTCAAGAGGCCGAACCACGTTGACTGCTCCCGCCACAAGCTGAAGCTGCGCGTTGCGGAACTCAGTGCCGGAATTGTTGGCGAGGGTCACCCAGCCGTTCAGGGCCGCGGTCTTCTCGGTGCTCGCCACCGTCACTACGTAATCGGCGTTCCAGTTCATGTCGCTGGTGAGGTAAGAGGCCTCCACCGTCTGGGGGCCCGCGTGCCGATTGGTAAGCAGCCAGATAAGAGTAGGCTTGCTGTAGAGATTCGGCGGCAGGTCAGGGAAGATGTAGTGCGCCCCAGGAATGCCGGTCTCAATCTGGTTGCCGACCTGCCACACAGGTCCGCTCTCATTATTGGCCAGCAGCGTAGCCTTAGTCTCAACTTCCTGTTGGGTGTTGTTCTCCATGCGCGAACGAACCAGGGTGACGTCGCGGCCCACGTACTTTTCGAGCAGCTTTTGCGGATTCAGCAAGTCGTACTCGTAGTTCTGTTCGAGCACCGCGAGATCCTGCGGAGCCGTCTGAGAGGCGATGTGCACCGTCGCCGGATTCACTTTGGCCGCAATATCCATGAACCGCAGGTCGAGTTCACCGGTGGGCAGGTCCAGCCGGCGCACGTCGCGAACCAGAGCCTGGTTTTGGTTGTAGACCGTCACTGCTACCTCTTGTTGGTCACTAAGCGTAGAGGTGACAGTCGTGCCGGCGGCTGCGGTGTTAGATGACTGCCCCGCGGCGAGCGAGACAGTGGCGAGCAGGGTGAAAATCAAGGCAGAGGCGATGCGGGAGAAGTGAGCGGGCGTTTGCTGGGCGAACATAGGCCTCCTTCTTAAGCTGGCAACTTTGCTTTCACTCTAGTAGACACCAAAAGACCACGATGGGAGGCCCTATCTCTGGGAACCCACCTCTGAACTAGCGCAGAACCATCCGAACGCTCTTTTGACTTTTCAGCGGCCTCCCCGCAGAATGAAACTTACGTTAGCGACCACAGGCGGTTATCAGGTCTAATGGCGAATCGAATTCATCCGCAGGACGTTATGAAGGCCCTAGCTGCTGTCCGTGAGACCGGCTCAGGCCGTGACATCGTTGCTCTGGGTTCCGTAAAGGGCGTTGAAGTGGGCGAGGGCCGGGTATCCGTGGCGTTGGAATTTCCGCCGGCGTTCGGCGCCAATACATCAGAGGGCCAGCGGTTGCTGCGATCGGTGCACGCGGCGGTGGAAGCGCTGGGGGGCGGCCAAGTGGAACTCCACGTGGCACGTCCCGCGTCGCCGGGCGAAGGAGGGCCTGGGAATGCACACTCCCACGGTCCCGCGCCGGGACCCGCCGCGACGCATGGGCAGCGTCCCGGAGAGGGACCCGAAAATGCCCCGCAGCAGCCCAAGTTGGCGCCAGGTGTTAAGACCACCATAGCGGTGGCAAGCGGCAAGGGCGGTGTGGGCAAGTCCACCGTGGCCGCCAACCTGGCAGTAGCGCTTCGGCGTGCCGGGCATCGCGTGGGCCTGATGGATACGGACGTTTACGGCCCGAGCGTCCCCACATTGGTAGGCGCCCGCACGGAGCCTGCGGTGGTGCAAGGCAAGATCGAGCCGCCCATCGAGCACGGGGTGAAGATCATCTCCATGGGCTACTTCCTGCCCAAGGATGACGCAGTGATCTGGCGGGGCCCGATGCTGCACAAAACAGTGCAGCAGTTCCTGGGCGATGTGCGCTGGGGCGAACTGGACTACTTAGTGATTGACCTGCCCCCCGGCACCGGCGACATTCAATTGAGCCTCTGCCAGACGGCCGCCCTCACCGGCGCTGTGATCGTCTCCACCCCGCAGGACCTGGCGCTGACCGTGGCCTCCAAAGCCATCGCCATGTTTAGAAAGCTCAACGTGCCCATTCTCGGGATCGTGGAGAACATGAGCTACTACGTCTGCGCAGAGTGCGGCCATCGCGAGCACATCTTCGGGCACGGCGGCGCAAGGGAAGCGGCTGAGAAACTAGGCTATCCTTTTCTCGGCGAGATCCCTCTCGATACAAGCATCCGCACGCAAAGTGATCTTGGCCAGCCGGTGGCCCTTGACGATGGCACGCCTAACGGTCGAGCGTTTCAGGATCTGGCAGCCGCAGTGGAAACCGAGTTGGCGCGGCTCGGGGTGGCGGAAGAGATTGTGATTGAATAGGTTTCAGGTGCCAAGTGTCTGTTAGGCCTGGCACGTGACACCTCACGATGCCAAGTCCCAAGAAGATAAAACTCGCAGGCGAAAACAACAGCGTTGCGGTGGAATGGTCCGACGGGCACCACAGCCTCTACCCTTACGCTTACCTGCGCGAGAAGTGTCCCTGTGCGACGTGCACGGATGCGCACGGTACCGGCGAGCGCCCCACCGCCCGGCCTGCAGTGCAATCGAGCGTACTGCCGATTTACGAAAAGCCATTGAAGCCCGAGAAGGCCGAATTGGTGGGCCGCTATGCCGTCGGCATCACTTGGAGCGACGGCCACTCCACGGGGATTTACAGCTTCAGCTATCTTCGGGAGCTTTGTCCCTGTGCGGAATGCGCAAGGCAGTTGGCAGTCGGCAG
>JASHYZ010000017.1 GCA_030042795.1 Terriglobia bacterium
GAACGGTCCCAATTTCGCGCAACTGATGGGACTGGCGGCGGGTGTGATGCCAGCCCAGACACAGTCCGGGACGGAAGGAGGCTCCGTGCCAATCACCATGAAGCGTGGGGTCACGGGCTATTCCGTGAATGGCCAGAGCTACTACGCGAACAACTTTCTGGTGGATGGCGTTCTCAACAATGAAAATCACAATGGTCTGGGCATCATCATCTTTCCCCCTGTGGATGCGATTCAGGAGTTCCGCCAGGAAACTTCGGTTGCCGACGCGCAATTCGGAAGATCGGCGGGCGGCACCATTAATCTCATCTATAAATCGGGAACGCAGCAGTTTCACGGTACCCTGTACGAGCTGGTGCGGAACTCCGGCATGGACGCGAGGAACTTTTTCGATGAGAACATTCCGGAATTTCGCCGCAACCAATTTGGCGCTACCCTCGGGGGCCCCCTGGTACCCGGCAAGAGCCCGAAGACTTTTTTCTTCGCCGACTACGAAGGCGTGCGCACCCGCCGAGGAGAAACCTTCCTCAGCACTGTTCCCACCGTTGCTGCTCAGGGAGGCGATTTCTCGGCATATCCCGAGGAGATCTTTGACCCGCTCACTCAAGTCACGCTTCCCAACGGCGAAGTACAGCGGACGCAGTTCCCGGGCAATATCATCCCATCCGACCGGATTGACACTGTGGGACACAACATCATTAGCCTTTACCCCACTCCCAACCTGCCGGGACTGACGGAAAACTTCATCTTCAGCCCTGTGTTCAAGGACACTGAAAATGACGCGGACCTTAGGGTTGACCACACCTTCTCGGAAAAAGACAGTGCTTGGGTCCGCTATAGTGTTGGCCGATATGAGGGCTTCGCCCCAGGCGCACTGCCGGCGCCCGCCGTGGGCGGCGGATCGCCAACAGGCACCCACCACCAGCCTGTGGACCAAGTTGTCTTGAGCGAGACCCATATTCTCTCTCCCCGTACGGTTAACCAAGCACGATTTGGGATGTCCTACTTGGGCCTCCGGTCATTGGGCCAGGACTATGGTCAATATCTCGGCCTCCAGCTTGGCATTCCGGGCTCCCAAGTCCAGGGTGACTTACTCACGTCCGGGCTGCCGGAGTTTTCCATTAGCGGATTTCGGACGTTAGGTGAAAACGGGTTCACCCCAGCAGTCTTGATTAGCAACGATTTTCAGTGGAACGACGATTTAACACTGGTTCGCGGCCGCCACACTCTGAAAGGGGGCGTTCAGGTGCTACGCCTTCGGTACAATGCGTTCCAGTCAAGCTCCGCCCGCGGGACCATGACCTTCTCCAAGGCCTACACGTCGAATCCCGCTTCACCGGAAGGAACTGGCTTGGGCGCCGCAGATCTTCTGCTCGGTCGCCCGATATCGGGTAGCATCGAGGTGTTCACCGGGACTCGGGGCTTTCGTCGGAGCGAGGCTTCCGGGTACTTCCAGGACACTTTTAAGGCAACAAGCAAGCTCACATTCAACCTGGGTCTGCGTTACGAGAACTTTATCGGCTGGCCCTGGACAGAGGTCTACAACCGGATGTACCAATGGGTTCCCTCGCAACAGACCGTCTTACAGGTAGGAAACAATGGCATCCCGCCGAGCGGCGTCTATGGGCGCAACGACAATTTTGCCCCTCGGGTGGGACTTGCCTATCGTGTTCGGTCCACCACCGTATTTCGCGCCGCATTTGGCACCTTTTATTCAGCACCTCAGTGGGACATCACTGTAAACCTGGCGGCAAACCCTCCTATCACAGTCAACACGGCATTCACTAACGACGAGTTCGACTTCACGGGGGCACAGCCAGCCTCAGCAGGCTTCAGCCGTCCCACGGTTGGTGTCATTCCTGGTTCGGATCTCTTTGGGGTAGACCCGCACGCCAAAACACCTACAAACTATCAATGGAATGCCGCCGTCGAACAGCAATTGCCTGCTTCCATTCTGTTGACTGTTGCGTATGTCGGCGTGACGGGCATACATCAGAGTACTTACTATGGACAAGGCGGGATCGATATTAACCAAGCCTTTCCAGGAGTTACTCCTATCGCTGAGCGGCGCCCGTTCCCGCTCTTTCAGAGCATTCTCTATAACGAGAATAGCTTGAACACCAGTTACAACGGACTGCAAATTACTGGCGAGCGCCGCTTCTCGCACGGCTTGAGCTTTCTGCTGTCTTACACCTACAGCCATAGCATCGATGATCTGACCACTGGGGTGTACGACAGCTACGACAATCGTCGCTCGCGGGGGGCGTCAGATTATGATGTGCCCAATCGCCTTGCCGCAAGCTGGACGTACGAGTTGCCATTTTCGCCGCGAGGCCGGATCCGATATGCGGCTGCCGGCTGGCAGGTGAACGGCATTCTGAGCGTTTACAGCGGGTTGCCCTTTGAGGTTGACGCGGCAGAAAATACTCTGAACAACGGGTATTCATCGTGGGCCCAAAGAATTTGCAACGGAACTTTGGCACACCCAACGATTCAGGAATGGTACAACCTGAGTTGCTTTCAGGACCCCCCATTCGGGCAATGGGGAAACGGCGGAAGAAACATCCTTCGGGGTCCGAACACGCGACAACTTGATTTCTCGATCTTCAAGAAATTCCCGGTTAACGCTGATGGAACACGGACTTTCGAGTTCAGGGCAGAGTCCTTCAATCTCTTCAACCGCCCACAGTTCAATCTCCCCGACAATACGTTTGATGACGGCACCGGAGGCGTTGTCAGCTCCGCTGGCGCGCCGCTCACCTATCAGCGAACTTCAAGAGAAATTCAGTTGGGACTGAAATTCTATTTTTGAGGGTACCCGGCCGCTTAGACCGTTATACGCGTCGAAAGGTGAATTTTGTTCTCGTTTGCGTTCCGCGGTTGTAAGGCCAACCCTTGGGTCGGCCTTCACGGGCTGGAAGCCCGTGCCACGTGGCATGGCCATCCTGGCCATGCCTTGGCCGGGGCGAGCCCCGGCCCTACATCGGCGACGAGGAATCTCGTAGTTCCTTTAGTTTCAGAGCAAGATTCCTCCGCCTCGCAACTCTCGGCGTCGGAATGACACGGTTCCGAAATGTTTTTCAACAACCTGTTAAGTAGCGCTTATTAACAGCCCTAAGAAATACGGTTACAGATTTCGTGTTGAGAAGTTTTTCGCAATTCACTCAGGATCTTACCGCTGCCCGCATTCTTCGGCAGCAGAGGGAGGACTTTTAAGAATGCGAATCCGTGAGACTCTTTGGGCCGCGCTGGTGGTGGCCTCCGGCGGATGCTTATGGGCCGCCGCAAGTCAGGCTGCCGCGCAGGAGGCGCCACCTTACAACATT
>JASHYZ010000152.1 GCA_030042795.1 Terriglobia bacterium
TAGGCGTCTAATAGCAGGTCGCGGCCACCGGGACGCGAGTAAGCTAGGTCCTTCCAAAGACCTCGCTGATCCCCATGCAGCCATGCCCTTAATTCTTCCTTCCAGTACCACTGGTCGGGGTGCCAGTTCTCGAAATCATGAATCGCACCCGCCACAGGAAAGTAAGTGCAGTTTTGAAGTTGCCTGCAGAACGCGGCTACCTCATCTGCTTTGACCTCATCGTCTCCCGTACCCTGAATCATCAGGACCTGGGTTCTTGCTGGCAGACCAACGGGCCGGGCGCCGTTAAGCTTCGCGCCTAGCGTAACCACTCCCTCGAAGTGGTCCTGCCGCGCCACCTCCAGGGCGATTCCAGCGCCGGTATCGGCGCCAATTAGGAACATGCGAGGCGTGATATTGAAGCGGCCCGGACAGCGGATGTAATCGATCGCAGCCGCGACGTCGGCGGCCGACCCATAATCGACGGAAAACCATGCGTAGCCAGCCTCATCGAGCAATGGGAAAAGCTGGTCAACGTGTGTGCTCTTGCTGCCAGAACTGCCGTGGAGGATTACGGCCGCGGGCCGCGGCTGCCCGGCCGGAGCATAGGCATCGAGCGAGTAGGCTGGTTCGTAAGATAAATTGCTACGCACCCCCAGCTCGATGAAGTTTCCGTCGAGTCCCTGAACGGGTGGGGGTGCGCACGTCTTCGTCCCCATCAGCAGCGTGGCCCCAAAAGCGAGGAACGAGAGCATCGACTTCCTAGAACCGGAAGTGCAATCCAAATTGCATCTGCCGCATCGGCACTTGGGTTGAAGTGATCACGCCAGCGCCCGAAACATCGATGGTGTTGGCGGGAAGCCCATAATTGTCCACATTGAAGGCGTTGAAGTTTTCCCAGCGGAACTCGAGCGTCTTGCCTTCAGTGATTACGAACGTTTTGGACAGCGCCAGATTAACCACGTAGAGCGCAGGTCCCCACAGCGAATCGGCGGAAGCATCGCCATCTCGATAGGGTTGCTGCGGCTCCGAATACGCTGCCGGGTTGAACCATTCGGCGGCGCTTTGATTCGCCACATGGGGGTTACCAATGATATCGGCCCGAACACCGTTGAAGTCCGTGTCGTTAAGCAAGGGTGCGTTGGACACCATGGGCGAGAAAGGACGCCCTGAGTCGAGCGTGGTGATCGTATTCAGACTCCAGCCCCCCAGAAGCAGATCGAGCGCCCGACTATCGGAAGAACCCCACCGCTGGCCGTGGCCGTAAGGAATCTGCCAGATCGCTGTGAGTGTGAGAGCGTGGGTGGGATTGAAGCTTTCAGGGCCGTAGGAGGCGCCCCAGTTATAGTTGTTGTCAAAGCCGCCGCCGCCGAAATTCGCGACGCCCAGGGCCCTCCCGTAGGTATAGTTGAGCGCGAAATCGAGGCCGTGGGAAGCACGTTTCTCGAGTCTCACTTGCAGGCCGTTATAGTTGCTGTTATCGCAGTTGCAGGTGTAGTAGATTCCCTGTTCGAGGCCGAATTGGGCGTAGAACGGCCGGCGTGAGTCGAGGGAGCCGGGTCCGGGAAACGCCTGATTCATATTGGGGTTGAGGTAGAGGTGCCGCCCCACATTTCCCACGTAAGCTACCTGCAAGGACAGCCCGTGCGCGAACTGGTGCTGGACGGTCGCATTCCAGAAGTAAGCTTGAGGCACCCGGTAAGAGCCGAGAGGCCAGAAAAAGTTAAACGGGCTGACGCCGTCGGGAAGGGGATACATGCCATTCGAGCCCACGGGAGGATTGGCGGGCAGAGGAGGACCCGCCAACAAGTTGAAGTCCGGGCTATAGGAGTACACTTGCGGAACCGTCTGGACGGTAAGGGCCGGAGGATCGTACTCCGCCCCTTGCCCAAAGATGGAGCCGTAGCCGGCCGCATTGAAGCTCGATCCGTACCCGGCACGCAGCACGGTGTTCGGCTGCAACTGGTAGGCGATGCCGAGACGCGGCGAGAATCCCAGATTGTAGGGATGGACGCCGAGATCGAGCGGGATGCCCCCGATGCCGGCAGCCCACTCCATCCCGGTCTGCGGATCAAACATGCCCGTGCCACCGGCCTTCGCCGCGCGTTGGGGCAGATAGTTCTCGTAGCGCAGCCCGTAGTCAAGGGTCAGCTTGTGGGTGACGCGCCAAGTGTCTTGGCCGTAGAAAAATAGACGCGTCTCACGCAGGCCAGGGTAGTAGATCCCACTGATAATGCGGTCAAAGTACGAAGGCTGACCGAGCAAAAAGGAGCCCAGGGCGGCACCGGTAGTGGCATTGCCGCCGGCGAGCGTGTCTACGGCGGCGTTTCCGGTAACCTCGTCCGTGAAGGTGATTTCGCCGGAGCGATGTTCGTCACTCGGAATGCGCTGCTGCTGAAGCCGCGGAATCTCGGCGCCCCACTTGATGGTGTGGTTGCCCTTCTCCTTAGTCCAATTCGTAATCCAGTGAAATTCGTTTTCGGTCTCTGCGAGCGGGCAATTGCAGGCGTTAACCCCCAACGCATAGCCGAAATCAAAGCCGCCGTTTCCGTTGATGTAGAAGGCCGGCATGCCGCTCGTTTCCTCAGTTCCCTGATTCAGGCCCGGCAGTCCGGCCTGCGTGGCCGGATAAGTGCCGACTCCGAACGGTTCCACACGAATCCGGTAACGGAAAGTCCCAAACCGAAACTCGCCCACCAGGGTGGGGTTAAACGTGTAAGTGAATCCGAGGGCCAGGCTCTGGGTGCGGTCCAGCGATTGGCCGGCAAAGTTGAAAAAGGCGGGTCCGCCCGCTTCCGGCCCAAATGCCGCTGGGGCCTTGATGGTGAAATCAGCCAGGGAATAACGCGCGAAGAAACTGGCTTTGTCGGAAACCGTGTAGTCCAGGCGAACGTCGGGCTGATCGATATTGTATACCTCCGAGGCCGAGGCGATGTAATTGTTGTAAATCTGGCCGGGGGAGCCGGTATTAGGCGCGGGGAGATAAGACATGATGTTGGTTAAGGGCGCCGGAACCGAGAGTAGGTTCGGCTGACCGCCGGTGGTGATGGCCTCGCGGCCCGTCCCATCCGCATTTCCGGTTGTAGGGTCGAATACCATGCCCCCCTGCGCCGCGATCACACCGCCCTCTGTGGTGGGTACCATCAGTGGGCTTGCGCAGGCGGTGGCGGAAACAGACCCATTTGAGCAGATATAGCTCCCCAGCAGACCCTGAAGATTTCCGCCGCGCTCGGCGAGGGTAGGTACTGTTGTGACGATGGATCCGCCATTCCGCTGGCGGGATCCCTGATAGTCGCCAAAGATGAAGAGCTTGTCTTTCTTGATCGGCCCTCCCAGCGAGCCGCCAAACTGATTCCACCGGACGGGTGGATTCAAACCGGTGAAAGGATTGGCTGAGTTGAGGACATTGTTTTGGAGATATTCAAAGCCCGTTCCGTGCACCTGATTGGTCCCCGACTTGGTCGTCGCCTGGAGCAATGCTCCGCCAACGGAGCCGAACTCAGCGTCGTAGTTGCTGGTGGTCACCTTGAATTCCTGAAGCGAATCGATGTTGGGGTTAATGATGGCGATCGCCAGCAAAGAATTCTGATTGGTTGTGCCGTCCAGCAGAAAACCGTTGGCCGTGAAATTCTGGCCGTTCACGTCTATCTGCAAACCCTGCTGCGGATTTTCGGCAGTGGAAACCGAAAAGTTGTCCGCGTAAGCCCCCGGCATCACCAGGAGCAGGTCGGTCATATTCCGGCCCAGTACAGGAAGGCTCGCCAGTTCATTGGTCGAGAGCGTCTCACTCAACTCCGCGCGATCTGTCTTGAGTAAAGGAGTTTCACCGGTGACGTTCACGGTGGCGCTGGCCTTGCCAACGGCTAATTGCGCGTCAACCCGTGTAGCGGCATCCACTTGGACGCTAACGTCAGCCACAAACGTTTCGAAGCCAGGCGGTGCAATCGTGACGCGGTAGTGCCCTGCCAGAAGGTGCGTCTGGATGTAGTTCCCGTCGGAGATGGTTTGCACCTGGTAATCGATGCCGCGGTCCAAGTCTCTGATGGTAACGGTGGCGTTAGGAACTACGGCCCCCGTTTGGTCGGTGACCGTGCCGAAAATGCTGCCTGACACAGCTTGAGCGCAGGCGGGTTTGACCTGGGCGAGGCAGGAAAAAATCAGGTACAGGATAAAGAGCGCCACAGGCCGTCTTGCGCAGAGCGACATGTCTTCCTCCACTTAGCAGAAGTTGTACCCGTCGCACGCAGCAGTAATACCAGTTGGTGAGACGGCAGCTTTATTATTATCCGATTCCTAGTGATCTTATACCGTGAGGCACGCGGCCACGAAATGTCAAGCCGAACCTCGTCTAGGATGCTGTCCTAATTGTGTGTAGGTCGCTTCTTGAAAAATGCTAGGACTTTGAATTGTGACCGTGGATGGGAATTAACCTACATGCCCGCAGTTAGTGAGTTGTGAAGCAGGTTCTGAACCGCTTCTTCGGAGTTCGCAGATGTTCGCGGGCCACCGAGATCCTATTCATTGCGGTGACAGAGCTTGGTTTAGCAGGTCAGTGGCCTTCCGCTGCCGGTCCCGGTTCATACGGTCCATTTGCGCCAGCTCCGCTTGACCTTCTTTCGACCGCCCCATCCGGATCAACGTCCTGCCTAGCCAATAGTGCGGCTCCGCCCGGTCCGGAAGGCGCGCGACCGCTAGACGCAGAAACTTTAGCGAATCCTCGTACGAGCCCGATTCCGCCAGCACCTGTCCCATACCAAGGTCAGCTTCACCGTACTTGGGATCCAATTGCAGAGCCCGCTGGAAGTAGCTCTGGGCCTGCTGCAGATTCTTGTTTCGAAAAGCGATGTCACCAAGATAGTAATACGAGGGTGCGAACGCGGGTGAGATGCGGATTTCGGCCTCGAACGGCGCCACAGCCTGGTCGTAATGCTTCCATCTCCAGTATAAGTAACCCAGCATGAAGTGAAGCTCGGGAGTTTTGGGAGAGGCTGCGATGGCCTGCTTGAATTCTTCCTCCGACTTCTCAGGCTGGCTGAACGTGTCGTACGCCTCACCGAGCATTTCGTGAACGAAGAGGGAATCGGGGTGGCTCCTCAGAAGCTCAACCGCGGCATCCAAAGACTTGCGCGGCTTGCCCGCATTTTGATAATCCTTTGCCAAAACGAAGAGCAATTTCTCATCGTCTGGACGGGAGCGGCGCGCGAGCTCAAGCTGGCTAATTGAACGTTCCCACTGCTTGAGTTCAAAGTAGCAAACCCCCAGAAGGTACTGAGCATCGACCGTGTGGTTTGGATCGGCGGTTCCGGATTCGAGCCGGGGAATTGCTGCGGCAGGTTCGCCGGCGTTGAAAAGCGCCAAGCCAAAATTGAAGCTAATCGTCGAATCCCCGGGTCTAAGGTCGTGCGCTTTGCCGAAGGCCTCCGCCGCGCTGCGAAACTCGCGCTTTTGGAAGTACAGAGCGGCCAGATTGTTGTAGGCCTCTGCGGACTTCGGATCGAGGGCCAGACCAAGGCGGTATTCTTGCACTGCCTCGTCGAGCTTCCCCGCCTGAGCCAAGCTGCTTGCGTGTTCGAAGTGCTCGGAAGCGGACTGATTAGAAGCTCCCCAAGCTGCCTGCAGCAGGATCAGAACGAGCGCCCAGAATCCGGCCCCTCGCAAGACGGCTTTGGCTTTCTCTGTCCGCGTCTTCATGGCAGTCGTGGGTATGAACGGCGTTCGCTGCCCAGAATGAAAATGTAGGGCCGACCCTTGGGTCGGCCCTACGGTTATTTTCGAGGCAGGAGTTTAGCCTGCACTTCTCACCAGAACGGAAAGGGCACGGTTTCAGCCTGGCTTCAGCCGTGCCGAGCACGGGCTGGAAGCCCGTGCCACGTGGCATGGCCATCCTGGCCACGCGAATGTATAAGACTCCAGGGCACGGCCTCAGCCGTACCGGAGAGCGCCTGCCGAACGAAGCACCAAGAAGTACGGCTGTCGGGCAGCACGGCTGAAGCCGCGCCCTTTCTCGACTCCCGATAAGAAATTCCGGTTAGCACCTCGCCGGAGACCCGGCTAAAACGTCCGTAACAATGTCATTGGGCCGGAATCGCCGATGATGGCTTTAATTTCTTCGCTCTCTCCAGAAGGTCATAGAGGTCCTCTCGTTCCGGAAAAAGCTGAAGCGCGCGATCGACCACTTTCATACCTTCGTCATATTTTCCATCCGTGATATAGGCTACGGCAAGATACCGGTAGTATTCCGGAGTGTAGGCAGAAAGCGAAATGGCTTCCTGTAATTCCTTGACGGCCTCCAATTTTTGCCCGCCGCGCAATAACATCTGCGCGAGCCAGAAGTGGTCGTTCGGGGAATTAGGCGCAAGCGTCAAGGCTCGCTGCAGGTAAGAGATTCCGTGTTCTAGCCCTTCGGGTGTCTCCTTCTGTAGTTCCGATGCGGCGAGCGATCTTAGTACGTCAGGATCATCTGGATCTGTTCTCGCCAGCTCGTCCATCAGTTTCCGATATTGCTGCTGATAATCCGCGTCGTTCGAATGCGAAGTCAGCAGTT
>JASHYZ010000153.1 GCA_030042795.1 Terriglobia bacterium
TAGGCCTTGTTCGAAAACTCTGAGAAATCCACCGGACAAACAATGGTTTCGACTTTCAGCATACTCACCTCCCGTCGATTCGAACTAGAGTTCGCGCTGCCTGAGAACTCCCAACCGACGGGCTTAGTTTGGACCCTTGAGGTCGATTAAGCTGTGACGCTGACGACCGCTGGCTGTGACCGGCGTCACAATCTGAAGCTTGGTAACCTATTGAGGATTACGGAATATAATGACAACCAATACTGTAACGGCGCTTATAGAGCGCCGCTTACAGGAATCGCCGTCACAAAAGAAAAACTCACCCCAGCGCGGCTTCAGCCGCAACCAAACCGAAGTCCTCGGCGCTCTCTGTGCCTAGAAGCCTCTCAACACGGAGTTCACAGAGACTCTGGGGCCTCAGTGTTGAAGGCTTTTGGCCACAGAGGGCACGGAGAAGTTGGGAGCTGCATTCAATCACAAGACGGAAATCTTCGCGGCCGGAGAAGAAGTTCAGGTTTAGTAGTACAGAGGGCACAGAGAATACGGAGAAAATCTCTGTGACCTCAGTGGTCTCTGTGGTGAGTTTCTCTTTTGGTTGCCCGCCAAAGGCTGCGCCAGGTTGAGCGGCTTCTAGTGTGGTGTCCCGCGAAATACTTGACAATCATGGCATCTACAAATCCCCCTCCCTGGGGAGAGGGGCAGGGGGGGGGAGGGGCGTGACGACAGTTGTCAAGTATTGCGCGGGATACCACACTAGCCGACTTTACGCGACGGACGGTAATCGCTACTTGAGGCCACGATGGTGTTGGCAATGAAGTCCTGAACGAAGTACTCGGAATCGCTCGATTCCAGCAGTAGCTGCTTGATTCGCCTCTTGGCGTAATCAACGTCCGACGTGCCTTCCACCCAGTGTGGAAACCCTTCTGGAAGCCACTGGAACAGCCCGTATCGATCGTCAACCCTCGGCTCCGTCTTGTTCGTTTTCCCGATCATCGTGTCCATCTCATCTTAACCAGGACCTGCGGGCCAGCCAGCGCCGTGGCGCGTGAGCGCGCCGGCCGGCCCCGTTCTCAGGGCCCGAAGCGTTTTGCACGCTCGGAGCAAAGGGCCGGTGGGATTCTATGGTCCTCATCCGCTCCCTCGTCATCGGGCCCTGTTCCTGGCATTACTCTGCCGCCTTCACAGGCGTACGGCAGTGACTGTTGTCACAGCTTTTAGTGACGTATGAACCTCGCAGACCTGACGCAGTCTTTGGCCGCAACCAAAAGAAAAATTCACCACAGAGATCACAGATGTACTATTAATCATGAAAAGGTTTGCGGCTTGCACAAATTCCTCACCTACCGCAGCGTCGGGCACCGGGCGCGACGCCTCGCTTTGCTCGTCACTAGCAGTCACTGGCCACTTGTCACTCGCGCAAGCTTTGGTTGCGGCTACGCCGCGCTGTGGCCTCAGTGTTGAAGGTTTCTCGCCACAGAGAACGCAGAGGCACCACACGGCACGCATGGATTTCGTCCGGCCAGGAAGCCAGGAACCTCTTCTTTGCGCCCTGGGCGCTTTGGCGTGAAACCTTGCAGGAGGCGGCTTTATGTCGCCACGAAGAGTAGCGGGGTAAGCCGCCAGTATAACCAGAGTCTCATCTCTTAACGCGTTTAACGCGTTCGGCATGGGTCGCGGTTGCACTGCTACACTGTACCCTGCGGGTGCTGGAGAGGCCGATGCGGGAACAATGGATGCGCGAAGCCATCGCGCTCTCACTTGCGAATGTGGGCACGGGTCAGGGCGGGCCCTTCGCAGCGCTCCTGGTACGAAACGGAACCGTGATCGCGCGTGAAGTGAACCGGGTAACGATTCTGAACGATCCGACCGCGCACGCGGAAGTCTTGGCAATTCGCGCGGCCTGCCAGACGCTGCGATCATTTCAATTGACCGATTGCGAACTCTATACCACTTGCGAGCCCTGTCCGATGTGCCTCGGTGCCATTTACTGGGCCCGCATCTCGCGCTTCTTTTACGGCAATACGCGGTCTGACGCAGCGGCCATCGGTTTCGACGATTCGCTGATTTACAACGAGATCGGCCAGCTTCCGGAGAAGAGACACATTCCGGGCGCGCGTTTGCTGGCGGATGAAGCCGCTGTGGCCTTCGCTGAATGGGCGCGCTCGGGTAGCAAGGTGCCCTACTAAGGCGCGCTCCGTCGCTGACGCATGTTTTTGACACGGCGCCGCAGGAATAAAAAAATGCCGCAGGCAATCTCAAGGGATTGAACTCCTACAGCATTACTAGGAATAAACATGTTTATATCCTACGTAATTTATTATTATACAGCCACGGTTGACAGCTACGTTTCTCCCGCGCGTGACATTTCGTCTTGCTCGTTACCCGCCACCCGTTACCCGTCGCTCGCGCACACTTCGGCAGCGGCCAAACGCTGCATCACGTTCTTGGCCGCATCGGTCTTCCTTGCCTCGATTCTTGCTCCTGCCCTGCACGCGCAAGCCGGCCTGCGCGTCTTTGACGTGAGCGCCTACGGAGCCACAGGCCGGAAGTCTGACAATGCCCGGACGGCCATTCAAAAAGCCATCGATGCGTGCGCCAAAGCCGGCGGAGGCACGGTGTACCTGCCGCCGGGCGAGTACACCTCGGGAACGCTTCATCTTCGCAGCCACGTCCGCTTCTATATCGCATCGGGCGCCACCCTGTACGCCGCGGAGGAGGACGCGGCGTTTGACACCGACGCGCTCTTGCTGGGCGAAGACCTCGAGAACATCACCATCGAAGGCCGCGGGACAATCAACGGCCAAGCCAAGTACGACTGGCGCATGAACATGATTGATGACGGATACATCCGGGACAATCAGAAAGCGGCGGAAGCTGCGGGCGTCCCGCTGATGCGCTCGTTTCCCAGAGGAATGGGCGTGCGCAAGATTTATCCCCACCTGATCAAGCTGTTGCGCTGCAAAGACGTTCGCATCGCCGGCCTTTCCATCATCGACTCGCCAAGCTGGACGATCTATCCCTATGCCTGCGAGCGGCTGAGGATTGACGGAATCTACGTCCGCACGGACCAGAAGCTGGGCGTCTGGGCGGACGGTATTGACCCTGACGGTTGCAAGGATGTGATCATCGCAAACAGCGTCATCGAGACCGGCGACGACGCCATCGTGTTCTATTCCTCCAGCGCTTCGGGCGGACCGCCGAAGGCGTGCGAAAACATCACCATCACCA
>JASHYZ010000154.1 GCA_030042795.1 Terriglobia bacterium
TGGCTGGCGATTTTAACAGGGATGGCAAGCCGGATTTGGCAGTGGCCAACTATGGAGACAACACGGTTTCGGTGTACCTGAGCAATGGTAATGGCACTTTCGGAAGCGCGATCACTACCGCCACCGGACCCGGCCCCGTGGCGCTTGCTGTCGGCGACTTTAACGGAGACGGCAAACTCGACTTGGCGGTGGCCAACGGCAACCTCAGCAGTACCATCTCGATCCTACTGGGAAACGGTGATGGAACTTTCACCCTCAAGTCCACGGTGTCGATGGCAACCGCTGATCCAGTTTGGGTGGGCACGGCGGATTTCAACTCCGACGGCTATCTCGATCTCGCGGTGGTAAGCCAGACGGATAGCACCGTCTCCATCTTTCTGGGGAATGGCGACGGAACCTTCGATGCCACTTCAGTGCTTCCGAACGCAGGAACCGGACCCGCCGGGCTGGCCATAGGAGATTTCAGCGGAGATGGCATCCTGGACTTGGCTCAAGTCAACACGGCTAGCAACACCGTCGGCATTCTGAAGGGGAACGGCGACGGGACGTTCAAGGTGTTGAGTGGCAGTCCCGCCACGGGAAACGGCCCGCGCAGCATTGTGGCGGCGGATTTCAATGGCGACGGTATCCTGGACCTTGCGGTGACCAACGGGACTGACGGAACGGTTTCGATTCTCCTGGGAGAAGGTGGAGGCGCCTTCCAAACGGCAGTGCCGTACACCGCCGGCTTAAATCCTACTGGAATCGCGGCGCTGGACGTCAATGCGGACGGGAAGCTGGACTTGGTAACGGCCAACGAGGGTGCGAATACGATCTCCGTCCTGCTGGGCGCGGGCAACGGAACCTTTGGCAGCCCGAGCACTTACCCGGTGGGAAGTGGCCCGGTGGCGCTCGCGGCGGCCGATTTCAACGGTGGCGGGCCGCTTGACTTGGCGGTAGCCGACAACTCAGCGAACAGTGTCTCGATACTGCTGCAGGCCGTGGCGGCGGTGCAGTTGACGCCCTCGAGTCTCACCTTCGGCACTCAATTAGTGGGTACCTCGAGCAGCGCGAAGACCGTCACCCTCACCAACAGTGGCGGCTCCACTCTCAGTGTGACGAATATCAGCATCACCGGAACAGATCCAGCAGATTTCGCCGAAACCAACACTTGCGGCACCAGTCTGGCTGCCGGCGCCAACTGCGCCATCAACGTGACCTTCACCCCCACAGCAACAGGCACGCGTACAGCTTTGGTGTCGGTCAGCGACAACGCGGCAGGCAGTCCGCAAACGGTTTCGTTGACCGGTACCGGGACCAGCGGCCCCATCGTCACCCTGAAACCGGCCAGCCTAGTGTTTAGCACACAATTGGTGGGCACACCGAGCGCAGCCGAAAAGGTAATGCTGACTAACAGCGGCGGCGCGGCGCTTAGCATCACCAGCCTAATCATCGCAGGGATCGATCCCGCTGATTTTTCCCAAATGAACACTTGCGGCACGAGTGTGGCGGCGGGGGCCAACTGCATTATCAGCGTAACGTTCGACCCTCTAAAGGGGGGGACGCAGACTGCGACGTTATCGATCAGTGACAACGCGGCAGGCAGCCCGCAGACAGTAGGGCTGAGCGGAGTAGGCACCACGGTGGAACTGGCGCCGGCAAGTCTGACTTTCGGCACTCAGAGTGTGGGAACAACGAGCGCCGCGCAGACGGTAACGCTGACGAACGTCAGCTCCAAGACTGCGCTCGCGATAGCGGGAGTCACGGTTGAGGGAACGAACGCAGCAGACTTCGCGCAGACGAACACCTGTAGCAGCAACCTACGTCCTAACGCAAGCTGCAGCATCAGCGTGACCTTCACACCCCAAGCCAAGGGAAAGCGAACGGCCTCGGTTTCGATCACCGACAACGGCGGAGGCAGTCCCCAAACGGTTTCACTGGCCGGGTACGGAACCTAGCCCACAGAATACACTCGGTTGCGCTCCCCACCTTGGCTTGTAAGCGCAATCACCATTCCGCTCTCCAAGTCAGCCTGCTGAACCCTTTCACGTCCGGCTAGCCGAAACTTTTTCAAATTCGATACTTCAGCGTGACATTCGGGGCAGGCTGCTGGGGTCAGAATATTGCAGACGCAGTTGGCTGCTTATGGCTTTAGATTTACCTTAATCGTAGCTCATACTGGTATGTGATTAATCGAGAAGAGAACGGCCAAAAGATAGGTTGAATACCACGGAACGTTCGCGTACGATACCGAGTGCCCGGGGGCTCCGCGAGGCTTTGTCAGCAGGCGCTACTTTGTTTGTGGCGGTGTTCGCGTTATTCGGAAGTGCCATACCAGCCAAAGTTAGGCCGACAAAGCTCGAGGAAAAATAGCGATGTGTGGAGACTCTCATGAAGCATCAAAAGGGTGTTGTGGCGGCCGTGGCCTTCTGCGCCGCACTCGCCGTGGCAGCAGCGTGGGCCGTTCTTGGCCAAATCAGCCTCCCCGGCTTATCTGTTGACATTCCACTTGTTACGAGTCGAGCGAATCTCCCGGTTTCCGGTCCTTCCGTACCCCCTCTAGCAGTCCGGCATCAGGTTCTGCAGGCTTCTACAGAGCGTCCGCTGGCCTTTGAGCTCAATCAGGGCCAGACCGACACCCGTGTGAAGTACGTGTCCCGCGGGCCCGGTTTTACGGTATTTCTCACCGGCGATGGTGCTGTGCTGAAGTTGAAAGAGCCGGAAGCCAGGGGAGCAAATTCGCAAGGGCGAGTACAGACTCGAAGTTCCAAAGCCGGCCTTGCAAGGCTGGGCATGGGACTGCGCCGGACCGAGGATGGCGAACCCCGAACTACAGAATCGATCCTTCGAATGCAGTTCATCGGAGGCAATCAAGGAGCCGTGGCCACGGGTATCGGCGAACTACCAAGTAAGACAAACTACTTCCGCGGACACGATCCGCAAAAATGGCTCACCAATCTCGCCAACTACGCCAGAGTCCGATACGAAAATATCTACCCTGGAGTCAACCTCCTTTACTATGGGAACCAGGGACAGCTTGAATACGACTTTGAAATACAGCCCGGGGCCGATCCGAGCGTAATCCGCCTGGAGTTTCCTGGCGGGCAGCAAGTCCATGTCGACAGGGCGACAGGCGACTTGCTGGTGAAGGCAGGGAGGGGTGACGCGTGCTTTCATCAGCCCGTCGTCTACCAGACCGATGATCGCGGCGGCAGGAGCTACCTCGCGGGCCGGTACCTTGTGGATCGCTCGCGCCGTTCGGTGGGCTTCCGGGTGGCGGCCTACGACCATCGGCGAACTTTGGTAATCGATCCCACTCTCAGTTATTCCACCTATCTCGGCGGTAGCCAGGATGACGAGGGCACGGCTGTAGGGGTGGATTCCGCGGGTGATCTCTTTGTGGCTGGCTTCACCGATTCAGTGGACTTTCCGGTGACTTCGGGAGCCTTTCAGACGGCGTGCGGTGGAGGTTGTAGTGGCAGTACCTATGACGCCTTCGTGACCAAGCTGAATCCAACGGGGTCAGAGTTAATCTACTCGACTTATTTGGGTGGAAGCCAAACCGACCAGGGCGAGGGCCTCGTCATTAGCCCTGGGGGCCAGGCCTACGTCACCGGCATCACTTACTCTTCAGACTTTCCTACTACTAAGGACGCTTTTCAAACGTCGTGCGCCAGCGGGAATTGCGCTTACGGCGAGGGCTTCGTCACGGAGTTGAATGCAACCGGCTCGGCGCTGGTCTACTCCACCTACCTGGGAGGCAGCGACTTCACTCAAGGCAATGCCCTCGCGCTGAACAAGTCGGGCGATCTCTACGTTACGGGCTGGACCCAGGCGAGCGACTTTCCCATAACACCAGGGGTCTTTCAAACGCAATGTGGTGCAGCCTGCACGGGCGGAAACAGCGCGGGATTCGTCGTTAAGATGAATCCGCGCGGCTCGACGCTGATTTATTCCACCTATCTCGGCGGATCAAGCCTCCAGAAGGCTTATGCGCTTGCTTTGGACGCGGCGGGCGACGCCTATGTGGCAGGTTATACCGCATCGACCGACTTCCCCACCACTCCGGGTGCCTTTCAGACTTCAATTGCGGCTCCTGAGGCCGGCTTCGTCACCAAACTGAACCCCGCAGCTTCGGCCCTTGTCTACTCAACTTACCTCGGAGGAAGCGGCGCGGGAGCGAACCCTTGCGCGGCCTGTGCTGCCGGCATCACCGTCAACAAGGCAGGCGAGGCCTACGTGTCAGGCTTGACTTGGGAGACGAACTTCCCTGTCACCGCGGGAGCCTTTCAGACTACTTATGCCGGTGGTTTCCACGACGCTTTCCTGGTGAAACTGAATGCTGTAGGCTCCGCGCTGATTTACTCTACGTACCTTGGCGGTAGTAGCGATGACGGTGCGATTGCAGTCGCTCTTGATTCTGCTGGCCAACTCTACGTGCGAGGAAATACCTTTTCAAGCGATTTCCCAGTAACGCCCGGAGCCTTCCAGACGGTCAAGAAAGGAGGTTCCGATGCCTTTTTCACCATTCTGAATCCGGCGGGATCGAGGCTGATCTACTCTACCTATCTCGGCGGCTCTGGCAGTCAGTTTGGCCACGCCACACAAAGCATCGTGCTGGATAGCAAGAAGCCGCCTAACGCCTATCTCACGGGCTTCACGTCATCGTCTGACTTTCCCGTTACGTTGGGCGCT
>JASHYZ010000155.1 GCA_030042795.1 Terriglobia bacterium
TACCCGATCTTCAACTTCAGACCATCGGCCAGAACCGCACGCTCACGGATGCGGGTGCGCACGCTGACGTGACGTACGTTCGGGGTGTACACAACGTGAAAGTGGGCGTTTCGCTTGACCATGAGTTTCTGACCGAAAGGGATAATTTCGGAATTGTCGACCCCACGGCCAACGCCGTGTGTTTGAACGCTGACGGCAGTCCGGATACGATCCCCACGCTGACCAATCTTGCAAACTGTGTAGGGCCGCTGCTGCCAAATCCCGGCTTTAATCCACTCCTCGCCTGTTACGACTTGACCAGAACGGCGCCTTTACCCGCTTCGGATGGTTGCCCTTCTTCGACAAGCGGTCTCTATACTTTTCCGGGTCACAGCGACATCAAGCTGACCTCCTTGTTCGGCCAGGACTCGATCACCAAAAACAACTGGAACTTCAATCTCGGGCTGCGCGCCGATTTTTATAACGGCATCTCCGTCGCGCGTTCAGCCGAACCCCGGCTGGGCGTCGCTTACAACATCAAGCAGACCGGCACGGTGCTACGTGTCTCCTACGCTCACACCCTGGAGACGCCTTTCAATGAAAACCTGATCCTTGCTAGCGTAGGGTGTAACTACCCGGTGATCAGCGCGATCATGGCGTCCACCGTGTCGCCATGCGCATCCCATGCACCGCTGAGTCCTGGCGACCGCAACGAGTTCCACGCCGGTCTCGAACAAGCCTTTGGAAAGCATCTGGTGATTGACGGCGAATACATCTGGAAATATACCCATCGCGCCTTCGATTTCAGCGTGCTCGGCGACTCACCTATCACTTTTCCCATTGAGTGGGACAAATCGAAAATTCCGGGATATGCCATCCGCGCCAACGTACCGAACTACCATGGCTTCACGGCGTATGTCGTGATGTCCAGCGTGTCGGCGCGTTTTTACGAACCGCAGGTTGCCGGAATTGGCGCTACGCCCGTCTGCTTGCCGTTGACGGGATGTGAGGTGTTCCGTATCGATCACGACGAGCATTTCAACCAGACGACTCACTTCCAATACCAGCCGTTCAAGCGCGGCCCGTGGATTGGCTTCAACTGGCGCTACGACAGTGGCTTGGTTGCCGGCCCCGTACCCTGCGCGGGCGGCAATTGCGCAAATGGGCCCAACGGAACCGACTCCATCGTGGATGCGTCGATTATCACACCCGATCAACAGTTCCAGGCGGGGCTCTCCTGCGATGGCGTATTTGCGACCCCAGCGGTTGGAATCAGCTCGTCGCTCGGATACGATCTGTGCCCGGCGAATGAATATGCCTCCAAGTACCTAAAGATTCCAGCGCCCGGCGCCGAAAACGATGATCGTAACCCGCCGCGAATTGCACCACGCAATCTTTTTGACTTGTCCGTCGGCGAAGACAATCTCTTCAACGGCGATAAGCGCAAGTGGAGCCTACGTTTCACAGTCATCAATCTAACCAACAAAGAAGCTTTGTATAACTTCCTATCCACCTTTAGCGGCACGCACTACGTAACGCCACGCACGCTCACCGCGGAACTGGGGTTCCACTTCTAACAGAAGCGCAGATCGGAACGCTGTTGGCGCGTCAAACCGGGAAGTGGTGCAGCGAAGCTCTCAGAAGCAAGATTCTTCGCAACACAGTTTGGGGGTAAACCGAAGGCCGAATGAACAAGCAAGCACCCCGTGGTGATCCAGAACGAGCAAGGTCAGACACTGCTGACCTGGACCGACAGCACCGGTTGGGAGCGCGGCGGCTCCGTGATGTGGCAGATCTACGAATCGGGAGGGCAAGCCGCTCGATGCGAACGGCAGCGCGTCAGAGTTGCCAGTGTGGGAGCTGGTAGCAGCCTATCAGGATGGCGGGTTCACCATCATTTATTGAGGCGTAACAGGCCGGAGGGATCAACCTTCAGTTTTGGCGACCGAGTCCGTTGATCCATTAATTCCGAGAAATAGATGAGCAAGGTCATATTCGGACGTTACTATAGCCCTGCCTTTGTCAAAGTCGAAGCAGTAGCCATTCGCAGCCCGGCCTGCCAATGATCTTGTGCCGTGGCCTCAGACCGACTAAACTTCGAAGCGACGCAAATAGAGCGTAAAGAGCTCGTACCAGCAATTACATGGGACCGGTGGATTTCGCCAATTCGGTGGCTGGGCTCGCAATTGAAAGCTCCAAAGAAGGTAACAAGCTGCGACCTGGAGACCGGGCGGTTCACGATTGGTACCGCTTTATCCTCTCGTACCCTCCCCACCTCGTTCGCACCTACGTCGAGCGGTTCGGGCTGAGTTCGGGCGAAAGAATGCTGGACCCGTTTTGCGGAACCGGAACTACGCTAGTAGAATGTAAAAAGTTAGGCATTCCCAGCGTCGGCATCGAAGCCAACCCGATGGCCGCGTTTGCCACCAGAGTCAAAGTCAACTGGAAGGTCGACACGCCCGGTCTGTTTCGCCATGCAAAAGCTGTGGCGCGAGAGACGATCTGTAAGCTTGAGTCGCAAGGCATTGATGACAGTGGGGGCCTGCCGCTTTTTTCGAAGCACAGCAACAACAGTGTAATTCTCAAGACCTTACCGCAAGAGATGTCGAAGCTCTTGCTCAGGGACTCCATTAGCGCGCTACCGCTGCACAAGGCCCTTGTTCTCATGGAAACTCTCGAGGAAAACAGGGACATACGCTATTACGCCCACGAAAGACTTGCTCTCGCCAAGGCGCTTGTCTCCGGGATTAGCAACCTGGAGTTTGGTCCGGAGGTCGGTGTCGGACCACCGAAGCGTGACGCGGTGGTCGTGGCGAGTTGGCTTGACGCAGTAGGGAAAATGAGCGATGACATACATGCCCAAAAGGCCGCACGAAACGTTCCCGCATCTGTTCACAGCGGCGACTCACGGTGCCAATCCAGTCTTGTTGAGCCGTGCTCAATCGATGCCGTTATTACTTCACCCCCATACCCCAACGAGAAGGAATACACGCGCACAACGCGCTTAGAGTCTGTTCTCCTTGGGTTTATCAAGAGCAAGCAGGATCTTCGAATGCTCAAGAAGAACCTCGTCAGGTCAAACACTCGTGGCGTCTATAAGGAAGACCGAGATGACCTCTTGGTAGCACACCACACCGAGATCCAGCGGATAGCAGACGACATTGAGAAACGGCGAGTCGAGTTGTGCAAGACGTCCGGTTTCGAGCGCTTGTACGCACGGGTGACGAAGCTGTATTTCGGAGGCATGGCGCGCCATCTGAGCGACCTCCGGGGTGCCCTTCGGCCAGGCGCTCAGCTCGCGTACGTGGTTGGCGATCAGGCATCCTACTTGCGAGTCATGATCCGCACCGGCCAACTGCTCTCAAAGATTGCGGTGTCCCTCGGTTACGAACTTGTGGGCATCGACCTATTCCGAACTCGCCTTGCGACCGCAACAAGAGAACACTTGCGAGAAGAGGTCGTGGTGCTACGCTGGCCGGGTTAGGATCGCGAAGGAACTGAGGTGAGGTTTCGTGGCTGAGGAGAACCGGTACAGCTCTATAATTAGGGCCATCTTCGCGTCCAAATTCAAACCTGGCTTGCGTGAGGTCAGCTTTGAAAGGGAGGATATTCAGAGGTTTGCCCGAAAACTGGGAATTAAACTGCCCAAGAACGTCGGGGATCTCGTGTACAGCTTCAGGTACCGGGCGCACC
>JASHYZ010000156.1 GCA_030042795.1 Terriglobia bacterium
AGGTTGAGGATGATTTTGAGGTTAGGGACGAGGACGTAGAGCGCAGCTTTGGAGTGCGGCAGCTTGCTGCCGCTTTTTTTCCGCGAGCTTGCTCGCGACGTTCCGGCGCTCCCTTTCAGACTTTCAGACTTTCGGCTCTCGCCTTCAAGCTTCCCGGCCAGCAAGCTGGCCTGTTCAAAGCGGCAGCAAGCTGCCGCACTCAAAAGCTGGCGCGCCGCGAAACGTGAAAATCTGTTCTGGTGGCACCGTTGTAGGGCACACCCTTGGTTCGGCTTTGGCCGGGGCCCCCGCCCTGAGAAACGGGCCCGGCTCTACGTTGAGATATCAAGGGACGAAGTCCCAATGGGCGTTGAGGGGCCGGCGCCCTGCTTACCGCGCCCGCCAAGTCTCTGAAGGTCAGGCAGTTCTTCTCGCGGCGCTCTCCTGCCTGGCTATACAGTTTGTGTGAAGCCTCGGGCTGGGCCTTTGCTACCGTGGACCCCCGCTTACGCGGGGGTGACGCCGTGGGATTTACGGGCTCACTCCCGCAGTCATTCCCGCGAAAAGCCTGCCCCCGCGAAGGCGAGGGGCGGGAATCCACGAGTTTTCACACAGATTCTATATCTCCGTACCGGTAAAACCTTTCACAAGATAGGCTACACGTCGAGCATACTTAATCGCATAAAATACCTATTGACAAAGACTTAAGACTATGCTAGGTTACTACTTTCCGGGCCTTCGGAAGGGCGGAGCTTTGAGCCCCGCCGTACCGACGCCCTCCATCTACTTTATTGAAACTGTTGTGGCGTCGCTCGTGAAAAGTCCGATTATGACCGGAAGAACCGGCTCCCCATCAGGCCAACAACTGCCACTCTCACAGACCTGCGTCTCAAAGCAAGAAGCAGGCGGGGAAGGGGGACTTCAAAAAACGCGAAATGAAGGAGGGTCCCACGATGTTATTGATAACAAAGGACCGGCTTGGGGAACCCACGATGTTTATGAAAACAAAGGCACTTAGCTTTGGTATGCCACGATGTGTTTGAAAATAAATAAGTTACTGGGCTGAGCGATTCCCTTCGAGGCACGGCAAGTGGCGAATGACAAGTGACGAGCCCAGCCAACTTCTGACTTTTGACCGAAAACTGGTGACCGAAAACTGCATGCCTCAAAGGAAGGCGAGCGTCTCGTGCGGAGGGGAAGCCGGCAAAGCATAGTGCTCGGGATCGTACTCCTCGATGAGAAGGGCTATCATTCCGAGCAGCGAGGTTTCTTCCGGCGATAGATCGTCCTCACCCTGCTGCATCAGCCGGCTAGCCTCGGCCACAAGACGGTCGTACTCCTTTTCGTCCTTGATTGGGTGAGGTTGTATCTTTGCCAGGAGCCGTCCGTAGGCTGCGGGGTTAAGCGTTTGGGTGCTCATTGTTTTTTCTTTGCGTGGTTGTACTCTGCGTGGGTTAGAATGTGCCGGATGAACAGCGTCTGACTTCGGAAATTGACTTCGGCAATCAGGCGATACTTGTTTCCCCCGATGTTGAACATAACATGCGAAGCTACCCAATCAACGCTGCCAAAGGTCGAAACCGGCCTCCAGCGCCCTTGCTCTAATGTGCTTGCTCAGCTTTCTAGGGAGCATGATAGGCGCATCTTTACCACTCGGGATTCGGGGTTGGGGATTCGCGACTCAGGGTCGGAAGCAGCGGCTTGGGCCCACACTCGCGCACCGTACCAAGGGCGAACAACAAACTCATGCGCAAATCTCGAACCCCGAGTCCCGAACCCCGAATCCCGGGCTCCGAATGCTGCGTCAAGGTACGTCTCAAGACGTTGATTCTGAAGAGGATTGCAATCCGTTCACGTGAGCTTTGCTGCCGTCTGACCCTACAATGGCGCCGTTCGGCAGAAAGTTCTTAGGCGAGGCCACCGCGTGCCTTAGCCTAATATTCACGGAGTTGCTGTCTGGCGCTCCGTACGTCAGGGGCAGTGATTCACGCGTCGCCCGCAAGTCCGGCGGCGATCCTAATCGGAGCGAGGTAGATAACAGAATGCCTAGAGTAAAAGGCCAGCGTTTGATGAAGTACGTCGATTCCGCTATCTGTGCCACCGCCGGCGTCGCGTTTGATAGCATCCAGTTCTTCAACAAGTACAAGCCCAACCCCGCCTTCACGCCCAAATGGTCTGACAAGCCGATGCTGAAATCGTGGCAAAAGACCAAGCCGCAGCTCGGCTGGCCCCGCATCACGGATTCGCTATGCCCCACGTGCGTGAAGGAAGCCCGCGAGCGCATCATCAACGGCGAGCAAGACTTGTCGACACTTCGAAACCAGAAGGTGGGCGAGATCAAGGCCCAGATCATCGAGCGTGACGGCCAAGTGTGGATGGTGAAGGACTGCCCTATCCACGGACATTTTGAAGACATGATGGCCGTCGACTCCAAGTTCCTGAAGTGGATCGAGTCAAACTTCCCCGGACGCGACATTCGCGCCCACAATGACAAAGATCTGCACAACCACGGCTCCAGCACCATCAAGCACGGCCGCGGCAGCGTATTGACGGTGGACCTCACCAACCGCTGCAACATGATGTGCGATCCCTGCTTTATGGACGCCAACCAAGTGGGGTTCGTGCATGAGCTGAGTTGGGATGAGATCAAGGAAATTCTCGACAACGCCCTCAAGATCAAGCCCCGCCGCCAGATGAGCGTGCAGTTTTCGGGCGGCGAGCCTACGATGTCGCCGTACTTCATCGACGCCGTCCGCTACGCTAGGAAGCTAGGCTATAACAGCGTGCAGGCGGCCACCAATGGAATTGAATTTGCCAAGAGTAAGGACTTCGCCCGGCGCGCTTTTGACGCTGGCCTGCGTTACGCTTACCTGCAGTTTGACGGCATCGGCAACGACGCCAACAGCCATCGCAAAGTGGGCAACCTGTTTGAC
>JASHYZ010000157.1 GCA_030042795.1 Terriglobia bacterium
CTTGCAGGAGCTTCACCGGCGAGAAGCAACAATGAATGTTGAACGATGAAAGAGGGAGTTCGGAGTTCTTCAGTTCGGAGTTAGAAACAACACCAACTCCGAACTACGAGATCGTGGAAATCAAAAGACCCGAACTGAAGGATTTGGAGTTGTCGAGTTCAGTGTTAAGTGTGAGCAACTCCGAACTGCGAAACTGATATGACTCCAAAACAAATTCGTGATCGTCTCCACGGCATCATTCCTCCCATGGTGACGCCCTTCAACGCTCAAGGCGACGTCGACGAAGGCGCCTTTCGTGCCAACCTCGAGCGCTACACCGGAATTGGTCTAGCGGGCGTCATGGTCGGTGGAACTACAGGCGAAGCTCCCTTATTGACGGCAAAGGAAAGGCTGCGCCTCACGGCGTTGACGCGCAAAGCCGTACGCCCGACTGAGCTGGTTGTAACCGGCTCGGGGCTCGAGAGCACTCGGGAGACCATCGCGCTCAGCCGCGAAGCTCTGGCTCGCGGCGCAGACATGGCGTTGGTGGTAACGCCGTGGTATTACAAGGGGAAAATGGACGGACCGGCGCTGCTGGCTCACTACCAGACGGTGGCTGATGCCCTGCCTCGTCCGCTCCTGATTTACTCGATCCCCCAATTCACGGGGGTGCGCATCCCGGTCGAAACGGTGGCGGCGCTGGCGCGCCATCCCAACATCGCGGGCATTAAGGAGAGCTCTGGCGATCTCGCTTACGTGCGCAGCATCCTTCGCCGTGTGCCCTCCCGCTTCAGGGTGTTTTGCGGGTCCTTGCAGATTCTGCCTGACGTGCTGCGGGCGGGCGGCGCCGGAGGTATCCTGAGCCAGGCCGACTTCGTACCCGAGTTGTGCGTTGCCTTCTACGAAGCTTTCCGCCAGGGCCGCCGAAAACTAGCGCGCGAACTTCATGCCAAGCTGCTTCCCCTGGCAACAGAAATCACGCTGAAGTATGGCGTGGCAGGCGTCAAAGCCGCCATGGAAATTGCGGGTTACCAGGGGGGGGCTCCGCGCGGGCCGCTTCTGCCTTTGAGCGACGCGGCGCGCAGCGACATCGCACGCGTCCTCGAAATGAGCCGCGATGGTCTTGTGTATTAACCTTTGCGCCTTGAGGGACATCTAATTTTGGTCTGGAACGCGGCCGGCGCAGACGGGCCAAGATTTGGTTTCTGTACGGCCGGGTTCAGCGCCAAACTCTTATGGAGTGTCACTGCGTACCTTACGCACGCCTGCCGAACACCAGCCAGCTCTTTCTCGATTACATTGGTCACTTCGAGCGCATCAAGACCTTCTTCAACGGTTCGCCCTTCAATCCATCCAGTTATGTAAGTGTCGCGCGAGGGCTTGATTACTCTCCCGCGCAGCGCGCCGACATCGTCCGCGTGCTCTCCCGGCAGAACGAAGCCTTCGGCGCCGGCGACTTGACCCACTCAAACCTGCGCCGCCTTGGGGAGCCGGGCACGCTCGCGGTGGTTACCGGACAGCAAGTGGGCTTCCTCTCCGGACCGGCATTTACGCTTTACAAAGCTCTTACCGCGGTGCGGCTGGCCCAGGAACTCTCGGAGCAAGGGTTGCCGTCAGTCCCTGTCTTCTGGCTCGCGACCGAAGACCACGACCTCGAGGAAGTAGCCGCCACGGCTGTTTTGGACGACGACTACAACCTCGTGCAGCTTCACGACCCTGGCGTGCGGCCGGCCCCGCAGTGCTCCGTAGGGTATGTCAAATTGAGTGGGGCAATCACCGACGCCCTTGACGCGTTGGAAAGCAAGCTACCTGCTGGAGAAACGCGCGACCGTCTTCTCACCGATCTACGAGAAGCTTACCAGCCGGGGGCCACGTGGGGGCATGCCTTTGCCAAGTTCATGGCTCGCATCTTCAGCAGATGGGGTGTGATCCTGCTGGATGCTCTGGATCCGGAGATCCATCACCTCGCCGCCCCGCTGTATACAAAGGCCGTCGTTGAGGCGCAGGAACTGAACGCGGGCCTGCTAGAGCGCTCGCACGCTCTCGTCGCCGCCGGCTATCACGCCCAGGTGCATGTGGGGCCGGACTCGTCGCTGCTCTTTATGGCTGAGGAAGGGAATCGCCTGCCGCTACGCCTCGCTGATGGCGGAAACCGGTTCAAGCTTGACGAAGGCGATCCCTTCAGCGCCGGCGAAGCGCGCCGCCGCACCGAGGCTCGCCCCGGGGACATCACGCCCAACGCGCTGTTTCGGCCGGTGGTCCAGGACTGCCTCCTTCCGACAGTGGCCTACGTTGCGGGACCCGCAGAGCTGGCGTATCACGCGCAGAGCGCGGTGCTGTATCCACGTTTCGAACGGCCGCAGCCGGTGATCTTCCCGCGCGCCTCATTCACACTCGTGGATCCCCGCACTGAGCGCCTGCTTCGTAAATACGACCTTAAGGTGGATGACGTCTGGCAAGATGGAGACGCTTTGCGACAGAAGATCGCGGCCACTGGGTTCTCTGAAGGGTGGCAGGAGAGATTGGATCAGAGCGAGCGCGATATCAAAATGGTGATGGACCGCCTTCAGCAGGATATTCAGTTGATTGACCCGACACTGCTTGATTCCCTGAAAGACGCACGCGAGCGGACCTTTCATCAGTTCGATCGCTTGAAGGGTAAGGTGACGCGCGCCGCCTTCGCCAAGTCGGAAATTTTGGGCCGCCATGAGAAGGCGCTCACGAGCTTCCTGATGCCGGGCGGTGAGCTGCAGGAACGCGGTGTAAGCGGGATCTACTTCCTCGGCCGCGCGGGTTACGGTCTGCTGGAGCAGCTTCTAGCCTCCATCCCTTTGGAGCTCGCAAGGCATCAGATCGTGCCGCTCCACCACGGTGCCGCGTAGCCAGGGCTCCGTCTGTGTCACAAACCAAAGCGGAGATAGGTCGCGAGCGTTAGCGCACAACGCCTCCAACGGGACTCGATGCGGTGGCGTACAGCTTCTTGGGCATGCGGCCGGCAAGCCAGGCTTGGCGGCCGGCGAGAATCGCATGCTGCATCGCTTCCGCCATCAGGATAGGGTCCTGAGCGGCGGCGATACCGGTATTCATCAGCACCGCGTCCGCGCCCAGTTCCATGGCAACGGCGGCATCCGATGCTGTGCCTACGCCTGCGTCGACAATCAGCGGCACTTCCGTGATCCTTTCGCGCAGGATGCGCAGATTGGCGGCATTCTGGATGCCCATGCCGGACCCGATCGGCGCGCCGAGCGGCATCACCGCGGCAGCGCCGGCATCGATCAACCTGCGCGCGGTCACCAGATCGTCATTGGTGTAAGGCAGAACCACGAACCCGTCGTTCACAAGAATCTCGGTGGCGCGGACGAGCTCGAAGTTATCCGGGAAAAGCGTCTTCTCATCCCCGATGACTTCGACCTTGACCCAGTTCGAAAGCCCCACTTCGCGCGCCAGACGCGCCGCACGAATTGCTTCGTCCGCTGTGTAGCAGCCGGCGGTGTTGGGCAGGATGAAGTAGCGGTCGCGGTCAATGTAGTCGAGCAACGATTCCTTTCCGCGGTCGGTCAGATTCACCCGCCGCACCGCGACCGTCACCATCTCGGTGCCCGAGGCTTCGAGTGCGCGGGCCGTCTCCTGAAAGCTGCGGTACTTGCCGGTGCCTACAATCAGCCGCGACCGGAACTCGCGTCCGGCAATCCTTAACGCGTCATTCATGAAGATCTCCCCGAAACCATTCTACGGCTGCTGAGGCACTCTGTCACCGCCGCTGACGTTCCTTCACGTAATCGCATCGCGATTCAGCTTCCTGCTTGACCGGGCCACTGGAGAGCCACCGCTTTGCCGTCTGGGCCCAACTCAATCACGGGTCCGTAAAGGCCTCGCAATTCGCGGCGCCACCACGCACCCGTCGCGCGCTTGGTTTTCAGGTCAGTGAACCAGTACTCCCACACAACGGCTCGCACTTGCTTGGGCGGAGACTTCGCGAAAGGATTGCTCGCGAAGAGACTGAGGACGTCGGAATCGCCGTGCAGCAGGAGAGCCTCCGTCCGCACCACCCACGGATATTCGCGCCAAGTGCCCAACGACGCAAACCACAAGTTCCAATCGAAACGCGGCTGATACGGCGCGTAAATGCGGGGAGCTTCGTTGACGCGCTGCGGCTTGTAGCGAAACGGATACGGCGTCCAATTGTTGCCGTCGTCGCTTCCCTGAAACTCGATCTCGTAACGCGCACGCGTCATCACCGCAAACAAGCCATAGTGTTCAGCGATGCGAAACGGCTCAAGCGCAGCGACGGGTTGCGCCGCTACCGGCAACCCGGGGGCAAACATCATCAGAAGTTGAAGAAGAGTTGCGTAGAAAACCCAGGTCAAAAGCACAGCGGGAACCACAATCGAGAGTCCGTGACGAAGGGCCGCAAGACGCGTTGAGATAGGAGCAGCCAAGGCCGACGGCTCGGCCGAGCTTCTGGCGCCCCTGACTTCGGTGGGTTCCGAAGGCGCGAGGCCGGCGGCCACTCGGACGTCACTGGCGTGCGAAAGTCCCAATCGCGCCTTTACCCAGTAGGCGGCGCCGAGGATGAAGCGGTCATCGATCAGCAGGATGCCCAGCGAAAGGACTAGGTGATTCAGGAACGCCAGGTTCGCCGTGAGAATGATGCCGAGCTGAAAGGGCGTGACGATACAGAAGCAGACCAGACGAAACCGGCGCGGAAGAAACATCAGCCAGACGAGGCCGAGCTCGGTAGTCAATGTAAACAGCGCAATTGCCGCTTGAAAGCCGTGCGGAAGCTGCTGGGCGTACCACCCGATCCAGTTCGGCAGCGGCCCGTTTTGATAGTACTGGTCGAGCGCTGTCAGGTGGCGCCACTCCGTATCTCCACTCGCCAGTTTCACCACGCCTGACTCGAAGTAGATCTGAAACCAAAGCCATCGCAGCATGAAAAGGCTGGCGCGTGAAGGAGGGTTCTCCCAACCGAGCCGTGGCCGAACTCCGGGAGGCGCCAGAAAAAGGCTGAGGAAGGCGGCGCCCAGCAGCATGCCGTCGGATTGATAGGAGGCAAAGTCCTGCGCGGTGCTGATGATCGAGAGATAGGCGACGAAGCAGACCGCGATGGCCGGGCGCGGCCAGAGGTTGAGGACAAGAAGCGCGGAGGCGATCAGGCCGGCGATGCACAGCGCCAGCAGCGCGCCACGGCTGCTGCTGAGCCACAAAAGGGACGGCGTGTACCAAAAGCGCCAGACGCCGAATTGCTGCCGAATGATATCCAGGAAATCGTGCGCAGGAAGAATGCCCTCAGGGCCGATCAGACCACGGACCTGAAAGGCCAGCGAGTAAAATGCGGAGAAAAAGATCAGACCCAGAGCGCGCAACCAGAGCCATCGCGGCCAGAGCTCCCCGATCTCGGCGGACCCAGGGCCGAACAGCCATTGCACGATCGAAGACTTTGCGGCGGGCATGAAAAGAAGGCCCGGCGCGGGAAGCGCGCCGGGCACGAACCGGCGAGAGGCTACATAGATAGGTCTACGCCACCTGGGGCTGCGGCAGGCGCCGGCGGTAAATCTCCTCGATCAGCTCCTGGTAGCGCTCCTCCACCACCCGCCGCCGGATCTTCAGGCTGGGCGAAACTTCGCCGGCGGCGATGGTGAGCTCACGCGGCAGAAGCGCGATCTGCCGTACGCGCTCGTGGGGCGGAAGGTGCGCCATCAAGGTTTCCACGTGGCGCTCGACGAAGGCCCGAATCTCATGGTGGCTCACCAGCTCTTCGCGGCTGGAAAAGTGAATGTGGTGCTCCTGCGCGTAAACTTCCAAACGGGAGAAGTTCGGCACAATCAGGGCGCTCACAAACCTGCGCTTATCACCAATCACCAGCGCCTGGGCCACGATAGGATGGCCTTGAAAGAGACTCTCCAGCTTCTCCGGCGCCACATACTTACCGCCGGAGGTTTTGAACAGGTGCTTCTTGCGCCCGGTAATGCTGAGGTATCCTCCGGCATCGAGCGTGCCGAGGTCCCCGGTGTGAAACCAGCCGTCCTTGAAGGATTGGCGGTTCTCTTCATCCAGGTGGTAGTAGCCCGGCGAAACGTTCGGACCGCGCACCAGAATTTCACGGCCCACTATGCCATCGTCATTGGAAAATTCGTCGCCCAGCCGGACCTCCACGCCGGGTATGACGGGTCCCACGGTACCCAGGCGCGTGGCGCCCGGCTGGTTTACCGCAATCACCGGCGAAGTCTCTGTCAGGCCGTACCCTTCGTAAACCGTCAGGCCCACAGCCCAGCAGAAGCGCGCAACGGCGGGCAAGAGCGGCGCCGATCCTGAAAAAATCACGGAAACGCGTCCGCCCAGGCGCTCGCGGATTTTCGAGAACACCAGCCGGTCCGCCAGGCGGCGCCTCAACGCCAGTCCAAGAGGCGCCGGCCTCGCTTCCAGCCGGTAGGGTACGGCCGCTTCGCCCACCGAAAGCGCCCAGCGGAAAATCTTCTGCTGCGCGGCGGACGCGTTTCCCACCGTCTCCATCACCTTCTCGTATACTTTCTCGAGCACGCGCGGCACCACTGCCATCACTGTCGGGCGCACCTCGAGCAGATTCTGCGGCAAGGCCTCGAAGCTTTCGGCGTAAGCGATGCCGACGCCTTGACGGAAGTAAGAGAAGTCGAGCATGCGCTCGAAAATGTGGGAGAGCGGCAGAAACGAGATGCCCATGTCGCTACAGCCCATGGGGAACATGTCGATGGTCGCTTGAATATTGGAAACGATGTTGGAGTGCGTCAGAACCACGCCTTTGGGAGTGCCGGTGGTACCTGAAGTGTAAAGAATGGTGGCCGTGTCCCCCGCCTGGGCCTGGCCGGCGCGCGCGCGAAAGAACTCGATGGCCTCCGTCTGCTGTTCGCGGCGCACGACATCCCACCACTGTTCGGTCCTTCCGCCGGCATCCTGAGTCTCCTGCAGGGCGTCCATCACCAGCACGAACTCGAGGTCCGGCAGGCGGCTGCGCACGCTCGACACTTTGCAGAGCTGCTCAGCCGTGGAGACCACAATACCCTTGGCGCTCGAGTCGCGCAGGATGTACTCGACATCAAGCTCCGGCAAAGTGGGGTAAATGGGTACCGTAGCCGCGCCCAGACCCAGAGCGGCATAGTCCGTGAGCGCCCATTCCAACCTGTTGTCGGAAAGAATCGCCAGCCGGTCGCCGGTTTCGAGGCCCAGCGTATCGAGCGCTTTGGCGCAAGCTGCAACGGTAGCCAGCGCTTCCTGGGATGAGACGGGACGATACTGCCCGCCGGATTTGGTGAGAAAGGCGTCCGCCTTGTGGTGGCGCTCAACCGAGGTGAGAAACAACTCATTGAGCGTGCTTACGGAGGGAGCCGAGGTCGTCATCTTCAGGACCTCCGGATACCGGAGTCATTTGAAGGGCCTTCACTCCCGCGAAAGCGGGAATCCCTTGCGCTCACAACGGCACTCCGCCCACGCGTCATTCTAAGCCGATTCGCTTCCCCGCTCGCGAATCGCTCCGAGCCCGCGAAGAGGCTCACGGTAAACCTTGCGGAGCGGAGCGAAGATTCCCTGTATTTGCCTTGCAGGGCAAAAGAAATGCCGGGATGCTTCGCTTCGCTCAGCATGACGAGCTTCAGAACTCGGGTGTTAGCGGTGACCTCTACGTGGCTTCCACTCTT
>JASHYZ010000158.1 GCA_030042795.1 Terriglobia bacterium
TAACCAGGATTCGGGCCATAGGAACAGTGACAAGTGACTAGCAGGAAAGGCAAGAGCCAAGAGCAAGAGCCAAGAGCAAGAGCCAAAAGGCCAAGGCCAAAAGGCAAAAGCCAAGAGCCAAAGCCCAGAAGCAAGGCCAAGAGGCAAAGGCCAATGACATCTGGCTCCTTGCCTCTTGGCTCTTGCCTGTTCAGTTGCGCGAGATGCTGTTATGCGGATCGATGACGAATTTCTTAGCCGCTCCTTTATCAAAATCCTTGTAGCCCTTCGGGCCGTCGTCCAGCTTGATGACGGTGACGTTGGTGGCTTTGGCGATTTTGATTTTGTCGTAGAGAATGGCCATCATCAATCCGCGGTTGTACTTCATCACGGGACACTGACCTGTGGTGAAGTGGTGAGACTTCGCCCAACCGAGACCAATGCGGATCACCAGGTTGCCAGTCTTGGCGGCTTCATCGATGCCGCCGGGGTCCTCGGTTACATACAGTCCTGGGATGCCGATGGCGCCAGCGGCGCGAGTGAGCTGCATCAACGAATTGAGAACCGTTGCCGGCGCCTCCTTGGCAGCCCCTGCACCGTGGCCTCGGGCCTCGAAACCGACGCAATCCACCGCGCAGTCAACTTCAGGCACTCCGAGAATTTGATCGATCTGGTCAGCGATCGAAGCACCCTTGGAAACGTCGACGGTCTCGCAGCCAAAACTCTTGGCCTGCGCGAGACGCTCAGGGATCATATCGCCCACGATCACGCAAGCCGCTCCCAGCAGGTGGCAAGCGGCCGCGCAGGCGAGTCCCACTGGTCCGGCACCCGCCACGTAAACAGTCGATCCGGTTGTGACGCCGGCTGTGACAGCGCCGTGGTAACCTGTGGGCAGAATGTCCGAGAGGCAGGTGAGGTCGCGGATCTTTTCGAGCGCCTGAGCCTTATCCGGAAACTTGAGCAGGTTGAAATCGGCGTAGGGAACCATGACGTATTCCGCCTGTCCGCCCACCCATCCGCCCATATCGACGTAGCCATAAGCGGCGCCGGGACGGGCCGGATTCACGTTGAGGCAGACCCCGGTATTTCGCTCCTTGCAGTTACGGCAGCGCCCGCAAGCGATGTTGAAGGGGACAGAAACCAGGTCACCAACGTTGATGAATTCAACGTCGCGTCCCTTCTCGATGACTTCGCCGGTGATCTCATGGCCCAGGATCAAACCTTTCGGCGCCGTGGTGCGGCCCCGGACCATGTGCTGGTCACTCCCGCAGATATTGGTGGAGACGATCTTCAGAATCACCCCGTGTTCGCACTTGCGATTGCCCAGCGCCAGCTTCGGGTAGTCGATGCTCTGGACCTCGACCTCGACCGCGCCCGTACCCATATACGCCAAGCCACGATTGCTCGCCATGTGATTAGCCTCCTGATTGAATTTTGGAACTGTTCCCCGTTCGTTTGCCGCTGCGGAAGACCCAAAGTCTATCACTGCAGAGCGAGATTCCTCGCTACGCTCGGAATGACAGATGTCGGAAGCGCGGTTTGCGCAACCCAGCGGGACTACCTAATAATCATCACGCGTCAGTGGCGCGCGATCCCGAGACCAACTCATCGGACGTTCTGCTAGAACGCCGCCGCGCCAGCCTCAGCCACGGCATGATCCTGCTCGCCGGAGCCGCCGCTGACGCCGATGGCGCCCACCACCTTGCCGTCGCGCTTCAGCGGAATCCCACCGGCAAAAATCATAATCTTGCCGTCGTTCGAAGCGTGAATACCAAAGAACTGAGAGCCGGACTGGCTGTGCGTGGCCAGGTCTTTGGTGGCGATGTCAAAGGCTCGCGAGGTGTAGGCTTTCTTGATGGAAATATCGATACTGCCCAGCCAGGCGCCGTCCATCCTCACGTGGGAAACGAGATTGCCGCCTCCGTCCGCCACGGCGATGTTCATGGGCTGGCCGATTTCCGCCGCTTTCTTTTCGGCAGCCGCGATCACCCTTCGTGCGTCGCTCAGAGTTACCATGCAATGCCTCCCCAGTTCAGTTAACAGTCGACAGTTAACAGTCAAAGGTCGAAAGATCACCCACTCAGGTTGCTTCAGTCAAAGTGGAACACTTCCTTGGGTGGCGCCATTCGCTTATCGGCGTGCCCGCCTTCGGCACCCTCAAAGAACTCGGCCATTTCCTTCTGCCAGCGCGCGTTCACCGGGTAGGTCTGCATTTTGCGCACGGCCTCCTCAAAGTTGTCGGTCTCCAAATAGCCCACCAGCAGGCCATCTGGGCGCAAGAACAACGAATAGTTGCGCCAACCGGTCTCGCGCAAAGCTTTCAGCATCTCCGGCCAGACGTTTTGATGACGGGCTTCGTACTCTTGCAGGCGATCCGGCTTGACCTTCAAGAGGAAACAGACGCGCTCCATAGAACCTCTTTGTGCACTCCATCAATCTCCGCGCAGCGCCGTCGCCGCGTCATTCTGAACCGATTCGCCTCTCTGCTTGCGAATCGCTCTTCGCTCAGCGAAGAGGCTCACGGTAAACTCCGCGCAGCAGAGTGAAGAAGCAGCGTATTCTCTCGCGGCGCAAACGAAATGCAGGATGCTTCGCTGCGCTCAGCATGACAGGCTTCCGACTTGGGTTTCCGTTCCGACGTAACGTATAGCGCATTGCTGCGTGTCGCAGCGAGCACCCCAGTCAACGCTGTTGGGCCAACGCTACTTCGTGCCCCGCACATTCTCGGCGGTCTGTAGTGTCGCCCCCCTGATCCACTCCAGGATGGTCTTGTATTGCCAGCTCGATTCGTTGCCTGGCCAGCGCTGACCGCCGTTGTGTGTCGCCAGATAATCAGCGACGTCGCCGCCGGAATCCGTGGGCCGCGTGGGCTTGATCAGCATCAGGCTGTGGGTCGGATCGCTGATATTGACCACCCGCATCGCGTACTTGTAGTTCTCCTCGCTGTCCTGATCGGAGAAGACCCCTTCTGAATTGGGCGGCTGCAGTTTGAAAATCACATGATTGGCGTGGCAGAATACGCAAGCCTTGCCGTCAGCTCCGGGCGCGGCCAGGATGGGTTCAATGCGCTTGACGAAAAAGCTGAAATCGAGAACTGAGCCCGGCTGCACGTCCTGCAACGCTTCAGACAGATTTTTGCCCGCCAGCACCCGTTCCGCGATCAACTGCAGGCGCGGGTTGCGTCCCTGCTGCAGTCTCTCGAGCGCAGCCCGAAAGTCCGGCCGCTGCTCAATCCCCGGCGCCTTGCGGAGCAGATCAAGGGCCGCGGCGCGAACGTTGGCGTCCCGATCCTCCAGGCTGGCCAGTACGGCATTCAGCACAATGGGCTGTGCAAGAAAGTTCGGCGGCTTGTAGTAGGCATTATGGCCCAGGTAATAGGCCTGGTCCTGAGAGACAGCACCGCCGGCAACCGCGAGGTGACGGCGCATGAACTCCGGATCATTCACTTCTTCAATCAGAATGCCGCGGCCAGAACTCCCGAGCTGCGAAAAGTTCTGGGCCACGCGCGCGGAAAGCTGCGGGTCCGGCAGAAAGTGTTCGAGGCAGATCCGGATGGCCGCGCGTTGCACGTTCGGGTCTGGGTCGCTCAGGCCGGCGAACATCTGGTCACGAAGCTGGGGATCCTGAGTCAGTGCATCGAAGCCCGAAGCCGCGTCCAGCACGCCAGCATAATTCGCCGGACGAGGCTGGCTTTCAAGCGACGCGCGTAGAGCGTTCAGCACGCTAGGCTCGCGGCCCCACGGCGAGTCTTCCGGTATCGCGGCGAGCAGCGGCAGCACCACCGCCTGGCTATCCGGGTTTCCTTGCTGGATAATCTGAACCACAGTCTTCACCAGCGCGGGATCAGGCGCTCCTGGGCTTGAAAGGTTCAGAAGTCCTCGTTGGCCGTTTTCGTAAACGTATCGTACCGTCTTGCGGACCTCTTCACTCGGATCGAGGCTTAGCTTCAGGGCGGCCAAGGCAAACCGCGCGTCACCCGCGGTGCTTAGGGTGCTGCCGGCCTTCAGCACGTCAATTTTCATAGCGTCGCTCGCGTCACCGCCTTTGAGACAGTCGACCAGCGCCTCTTCGAGCTCAGAGCCGGAACTCTGGAAGAAGTGGATGAGCTCGCTGTCATTGCCCACTCGCGTTTGGAAGAAGCCATTGTGCACGTCGTATTTGAAATTCACCGTCTCGCGGTAAGGAGGATATTCGTAACCCGGCACATGAAGATCGGGTACCCCCTCGACGTACTTGGTGAGCACGGCAGGCAGGCCGATTGACACCGTTCCCTCTTTTAGAGTCGGCAGAGCGTAATGACGGACGTGGAAATCCCAAAGAGCCGTCAGGACTGCTTCGCGGCCTTGCGGGGAAGCTTTCTCCAACACGCGAGCCAGGATGTGGGCTTGGTCACGCACCACCGCTTCATAACCATCTTCAATGCGGTCTTTGTCCTCTTGAGTCGCGGCTGCTTTGATCCAGGCGCCCATGTAGCCGGTGTTTTCGTCGAGGATGTCGTAGACGCTTTCCTGAAGTCCGCGGCGAACCATGGCGTCCGGCTCGGCACTGAGGTGGGTAGCGAGGGCCTCCAGAATGCCGTCGCGCTCCGGGCGATTGTCCACGCGCCAGTAGTACCAGCGCCACAATCCTGAAGCAGCCTGGAAGCGCACAAATGGCGCGGGGTCGCTAAGGCCGGCCTCAAGCGCCGCCAGCAGTTTCGGGTCATCCGTCAGTGATTTGAAATGCTGGTTGAAGACGCGGGTAGCGCCCCAGCGCTCGCGGGCGTCCGGCGAGCGCAGTGCGGAGGTTAACAGTTCGCGGCCCTGTGCGGCTGCGTCCGGCCGACGCGAAATAATCATTCGAATCGCATATGCGGCAGCGCACTGCACCATCTTTGTGGGATCGGCGAGTGCTTTGGTGAGCACGGAAAGCGCGCCCGGGTCCGCCATGTGGCCCAGGGCGCGAGCTGCGGCCTCCCGGGCCAAAGGCTGATCGCTGGAAGCCAGCACTTGCCGAATCTGCTGCAGCACGGGTTCTGGCGCCAAGTCCCAAAACTGGTCAAGCTGAGTCAGCAGGAGGGGCAGGCTGTTCGTCACCAAATGATGAGGCGGAGGCGGGTACGCTGCATCCCAATCCTTGGCCTTGGTTGAGCCGGGGTACAGCGTGGAGAGCGCCATCACCGCAAACTCCGTCGCGCGGAAGGGGGTGTTAAACCCCTGGTAGACAGGGTCTCCTTCCCAACTTCCCTCCGGCCGCTGCGCACGCAGGCAGGCCTCGACGGCACGCGCCAGGTGCGCGTCGTTCTCGGGACGCCGGCCCGCGAGCGCCAAAGCCAAAATGGCGTGATAGGAAATAAAATCCGCCGGTTTCGCTGTCTTGTCTAAAGGATAGGGCCACATTCCCTCCGGAGTCTCGTAGCTGTAAAGCTGGTCGATCAGCTTGTCAAGCTCAGGCGCGTACTTCTCGCGATCGATCGTGGCCAGGAACTGGATCTTCCAGTTCAGATCGATCATGTTTTTGGGCTCATAGGGCACTGCGAGGTGCTCTACGTTGTCGCGCTCGGCCATCCATTGCGCGTCGTGGGTATGCTGGTATAGCAGGTCAAAGGTCTTCCAGCTTTGGGTGGCGATTTCGAACGGGCTCACGTCAGGCTCGCAGCCGTCGGTTTCGTCCCCTGGCATCTCCTTCACGTCCTTGTAATGAATCTTGAGGAAATTGCCGTACGGAATATCAAAGCCGGCGCGCGGCGCATCGTGCGTCACGCTGGTTTCATACATGTGTTCAATGACGGGCAAACGGCTGGCTACCGTGCGTGCGGAGTAGATCACCCGCACCCAGTTGGTGTCAGGCTCGCCGTAGAGCGGCCGGCTGTTGTTGTAAATGCGATCCGTGATGAACTCGAGCGCGCTGCGTTGGGTGGGAGGATAGCCGTTCTGAATGGCGGTGAGATAACCACGGGCCGTAAATTGCGTGGGATGGCAAGCGATGCAGAGCTGGGTTTCCGAATGCGCCATGCTGGTGCGCAGTGCAACCGCGCCACGTCGCGGTACATTGGAAAGCCAGGTGTCACCCATATCAATGAGGAAATCCATGCCCGTGCGCACGGCCTGACGCGGGTCCGTGTAGGGAGGCACGGGATAGTCATAGGTTCGGAGTTGATAAGCAGGATGATCCGCGGCTACACGCACGTAGTAGGTCTCACCCGGCTTCAGAATCCGGGTGCGGAACTTGTAAAGTCCGGGATAATTCTGGGTGGCCTCGATACGGTATACGGATTCCCCCTCCCGGTATGGCACCACATCGGGTTGGCCGGCTGAGTTCTTGTCCAAGGTGAAGACGTCAACGTCAAGCGGCACGTCACGATCCGTCACCGTGAGTTCGAAGTATGCGAGGCGAGGCTCGCTTCCGTGGAACGTGAAGCGGAACCACTGAAAGCCTTTGAGCATGGCGGCGTAGGCGTCCTCCGCCGGTGAAGGGGCGTAGGGACGCTCGTCAGAGCTGCCGTAAATTGTCTGGCCAAATTCGAATGGTTGGGCCGTCTGCCAGGTTTCGTTGGGCTCCGCAGCAATCACTCCGGCGTGGTCTCCGGCATCCTCCGCGTCACCTTCAGGCACCCGTCTCAGAGCCGTGTCCAGAGCGGGAACCTCACTTCCCGGCGCGGCGTCGACGGCGGCGGTAAGGGTGCCACTCGCCCGCGGTTTCACCGTAAGGTAGAAATCAAGGTCGGCCGCGTGCAGCCACTTGTCGCTTAGGGGGCCAGTGGTGTCAGAAACTGTCACGCGGAACGCTTGCTTGCCCTGAACCTCGGAGGGGTCTCGGACCGAGACGGTGACGGCATACAGCGCGTCGGCCTGCACTTTTCCAAGTGCAATGTGGCGCGCTGTGGTAACGGGGGCGTCCGCGGCACGGCTAGGCCGGGCCGAGCGAAGAACCCACATCGTGAGGGCGAGGCCAGCCAATATCGCGGCGGCGTGAATGATGTTTTGAACAGGCTTGTCGTGAGACCGCATAAGAAGAGCTCCTAAGTTTTGGGGCGCGTGGTCGCTCCGGGCGGCGGAACTTGGCCAAGGACAGCGCAATCACACGCTACAAAATAATACCTTATTGTTCAGATCAGCGTTTCGGATTATATTGGCGCGGGCTGGTAGGCGATCGAGCGGTGGCCGGCCGCCTGCACGAACCGGCGATCCACAGAACCAGAGGTGCTGTCATGCTGAAATTCCTTAGGCAGTTGTTTGGTGTAGCGTGCGTTGCGTTGGCCGCCACAGCTTCGTCAGGGTTCTACGGGGTGGCATCTCCTGACGTGGGAACCGCGCCGCCCATCGATTTGCGCTGCGAATACCTGCAGAATCCTATGGGCATTGACGTCCGTCAACCGCGATTCTCTTGGGTACTGGGCTTCGAGGGACGCGGCGAGGCGCAAACTGCCTATCAGATTCTGGTGGCGGGCAGCCGAACGGCGCTGAACCAGGACCGGGGAGACCAATGGGATAGCGGGCGAGTGGCGTCGGAGGCGATCAACCAGGTGGTCTATCAAGGCAAGCCGCTTGAGAGTGACCGCACCTACTATTGGAAGGTCCGGTCCTGGGATATGGGCGGGGCGGCTAGCCCTTACAGCGCCGTGGCCACGCTTGACACCGGCTTCTTCTCCCGCGACGAGTGGAAGGGGCACTGGATTGGCGGCGGGCACGAGCTGCGCAAGGAATGGACATTGCCGGCCCGTGTTGCGCGGGCGCGCGCTTACGTGACGGCCCTCGGTTACTACGAGCTCCACATCAACGGGCGGCGCATCGGCAATAACGTCCTGGATCCCGCCTTCACCCTTTACCCGAAGCGCGTGCTTTATTCCACCTACGACGTCACTAGTTTTTTGCACCAGGGCGGCAATGCGATTGGAGCCATGCTCGGCGGCGGCTGGGCCACGCTGAGCCTGCCCAACTCCTTCAAGGGTTACTACGCAGCTCCGGCGCTGCTGTTTCAGTTGAACGTAGAGTTGGAAGGCGGAAAGCAGATGACGCTGGCGAGCGACGGAACGTGGAAAACCGCGGCGGGGCCGATTGTGGGCGATAGCGTGTATGACGGCGAGGTCTACGACGCGCGTCAAGAAACTCCGGGCTGGGATCAGCCCGGATTCGACGATTCGACCTGGCATCCGGCTTCTGTGGTCGCGGGGACTTTGGGGGATATCTCTGCGGAGCTGATGCCGCCCATTCGCGTGGTGGGTGAAATGCCGCCCGTCTCGGTGACGAATCCGCGGCCCGGAGTCTACGTTTTTGATATGGGCCAGAACATGAGCGGC
>JASHYZ010000159.1 GCA_030042795.1 Terriglobia bacterium
ATTACACCTACCACAAGATCATGGCCGGCCACGTTGACATGTATCTTTATTGCGGCAACGAGCACGCGCTCCAAACCGCTGAGAACATGGCGGGCTGGGTAGGCCATTGGTGTGAAAGCATCAGCGACGAGAAGATGCAGCGCATCCTGCAGACTGAGTTCGGCGGCATGAATGAAGTGCTGTGCAACCTTTACGCCGTCACCGGACGAGGTCAGTATCTGCACCTGGCGAGCCGGTTTGAGAAGAACATCTTTTTCGATCCGCTCGCTGAGCATCGCGACGAGCTCAAAGGCATTCATGGGAACACCCACATCCCGCAGGCCATCAGCGCCGCCCGCCGCTACGAGCTGACCGGCGATCCGCGCTATCACGAAATCGCCGCGTTCTTCTGGCATACCGTCACTACAGACCGCGCCTACTGCACGGGCGGCACGACCAACGAGGAATTCTGGCGGACTGACCCAGGAAAGCTGGCCAGCGAGCTTGGTGAATACACTGAAGAATGCTGTTGCGCCTACAACATGCTGAAGCTCACCCGCCACATCTTCGGGTGGACCGGTGATCCGCGAGCCATGGATTACTACGAGCGCGTCCTTTATAACCACCGGCTGGGCACGCAGGATCCGCAGGGTCTCAAGAGCTATTTCCTGCCGCTCGGTTCCGGTTACTGGAAATACTACAACTCCGCGTGGGATTCGTTCTGGTGCTGCACGGGCACGGGCGCCGAAGAGTTTGCTAAATTCGCAGACTCGATCTACTTCCATGACGAACATGGGGTGTACATCAACCTCTATATCGCCTCGGAACTGAACTGGGCGGATAAGGGCGTGAAGATCCGGCAGGAAACCAGCTTCCCGCAGCAGGAAGGCACGAAGATCACGTTGCGAGTGGCGCAACCTGTCGAAATGCCTGTTAGCATGCGCGTTCCCTACTGGGCCACGCGCGGCGGAAGTCTGAAGATCAACGGCGAGGCCGTTCCGGTGTTCGCAAGTCCGTCGAGCTACCTGACCGTTACGAGGCTCTGGCGGGACGGAGACCGCATCGAAGTCAGTCTGCCGATGGACTTGCACATCCACGCCATGCCGGACGACCCTACCCTGCAAGCGATGATGTACGGACCCCTTGTGCTCGCCGGAGTGCTTGGCAATCAAGGGCTGGATCAAGCCCTCGAACACCCCGGCTACGACACCGCCCCGACAGGCCAGCCGATCCCAGTGCCGGCCATCGCCACCAATGCAAAAGACGCGACGGGCTGGGTGGAACCCGCCAAAGGCGAGCCTCTAAAATTCCAGACCACCGGTCAGCAATTGACCACGGCCCTCGCGCCACTCTTCAACGTTTCGGGCGAGCGCTATGCGGTCTACTGGAAAACAACGAATAGCTGACGATGTCCGCCGTGTATCGTTTGTAGCAGAGCCGTTCCTCGGGACGGCCTTGGGCCGGAGCAAGCCCCTACCCTATATTGACGGCTAGTGACCATCACTGAATCGAGGGACGTTCTTGCCCTGTGAAAGGGCGGGGCTTTTCAGCCCCGCCGCCAGACAAGCAAGAATGATTCGGCTTTAGCCGCTGAAGTTTGTCCACAGATCCTTCAGGGGCTAAAGAGTTTGTGTGAAAACCCGTGGATTCCCGCTTTTGCGGGAATGACTGCATCCGAATAGGGCTTCTAAGTCCACCGATGTCACCCCCGCGACGCGAGGGTCCACTTCCGAGTGAGCGTAGAGCGTAGCGCATCAGACCTGCTTCTCAAGGTCTGCGGCTTTTGTGCTGTTCACCGGGGGTGGCGACGACATTGCCTTTGATGTCGTCGGCGCGCGGAATCGCCAATCATCAGGGTGCGGATGCGTTCTTGCCTGTGCCGATCTAGCAATCCACGTGGTCGCGGAACTTCAAGTCGAGGGCCATCTTATTGGCCCCGGCCATGTGATGCGAGAAGTCCCGCATCTCTTCCGCCGGCATAGGCGCAAAATCCCGAGCGAACTGCGCATTCTGCCTGATCATTTCGTGAGTCGGCATACCTACCACAGCGGCTGCCACCGGCAGGCTCCAGGAGTATTGCAGCAGCTTCTCAACGCTGCCCTTGTCCGAACCGCTTCCGATCAAGGCCTCCTGCCCCATGATCTTCATCGCTAGAATGCCCAGGTTTTTCTGACGCGCCACAGGCAAAGCCACGCGCTCAAAGCTCGTTTGGATCACCGGATTCGGCACCATGCCGTGCTCCCCACCCTTCATGCCTTGCTTCGCGGCATTGAGGGCCATCTGGACGCAATCGAAGTCGTGGCGTTCCAGCGCGGTCTTGAGCACTACCGGGTCATTGTGACAAGTAATGCCAACGAAGCGCGTCAGCTTCTCATCGCGCATCTTGTAAAGCGCATTCAGCACGCCGTCGCTGGCCTCGATTTTCGCCAAGTCGTCCTCGCCCATGAGAGCATGCACGTGGATCAGATCGATCTGATTGGTCTCGAGCCGCTTCAAGCTGCCTTCCAGAATCCGTCGCGCCGTGTCGCCGTCGCGCGGCTCGATCTTGGTGGCCAGGAAAAACTCCTTTCGCCGTGCCTTCGCCACTTGACCCACCCAGCCTTCACTTTGTCCATCGCCGTAACCGTAAGCGGTGTCCAGGTACGTGATACCGGAATCGAGCGCCACGTTGATGGCTTCGACCGCCGCCTCCTCGTTGCCGTACATCAGCAGGCGGCTGCCGCACCCGAGAGCGAGGATCGAAACGCGCGCACCTGTCTTGCCCAGAACGCGGGTCGGCATCGCGTTAGTGGCAGCGGCTTCTGAGCCCAGCGCCGCCACGGCGAGACCCGCCAACGATGATTTTTCCAAGAACTCCCGTCTTGAATATCGGTTCGTCATC
>JASHYZ010000160.1 GCA_030042795.1 Terriglobia bacterium
GGCGCCATTGCGAATGTAGGTCTCGACCGGATTCACGCCGGCGGCTTTCACCTGCACCAAAATCTCGCCGGCACCGGGACGCAAGTCCGGGACTTCCTCAAGCTTCAGAACCTCGGGCCCGCCGAATTGATGAACTCGAATTGCCTTCATAGGCTTGTGTTAGAGTGCCCTCTTATGATCGGGTCGAGACTTCGGCCAGCGTTTCTAGCCTAAGCCTGCCCCTCCTGCAGACTAGCGATAGCCTTCATCATTCGTGCCTCGCCCCTTTTTATCTCCGCCATGAGCACCGAGAGTTCCAACGTTGCCGCTGTACTCAGCGCCTGAAGCCGCCGAACGTATTCGATTCCTTCCCGAAAACGGGCTTCCATGCTGGCGTGTCGTTCTCGAATGGAAGCGAAACAGCTTTCAATCTCCTCGTAGCTCATACTCTCGATCCACCCGGTCATCCCTTGCGAGATGCCTTCCGTTAGAGCGCCCCGTCTAGCCTTGTAACTGGTGCCGACAGTTGCTTAAGAGCCGACGTATTCTTGGTCTGTTGCTTTCGGATCAACTTAGTCCAGCGCTGGACATTGCGTTCGAACTTGGTTTGCCGTCGCTCTGACTCTTCCCACAAACGTTTCGTCTCTTCGTAAGTCATAAGATCCCTTTCTCGACGTTACTCCAGCGACTCTAAGCCTTTCACCTCGACGGCAGCTTCCTGCTCGCGGCGCATTTCGGCCATTTCGCGCTCAACTCGGCTGGGGATCAGGGCCAACAAAGTGCCGAGAAAAAGGACGGCGCCTCCAACCCAAACCCATGTCACCAGCGGATTGATGAACACCTGAACGATCGCTTTCTTCGTGTCCGGGTCCTGTCCCGCCAGCACCACGTAAAGATCCTCGCGCAGCGAGCTGCGGATGGCCACGTGGCCCACGGCTTGCTGGCTGGCCTTGTAGAATCGCTGCTCGGGGTCCACGGTGCCTAGAGCATGCCCGTCGCGAATGACTGCCAGCACGGCGCGCTCGTATTCGTAGTTCGGCGTGTCGCCGGTGGTGAAACTTGAGCACCGCAGGACGTAGTCCTTGGCTTGCATGAGGTCGCCCTCGGACATCAAAGTCTTGGTTTCGCTCTTGAAGGCCTGGCCCAGGAAGCCCACGAACAGGATTACGATACCCAAATGGATCACGTACCCGCCGTAACGCCGCGTATTGCGCATGGTGAGGTTGTAGACCGCCTGCGCGAAATTCTCATGAAGCGTCCGCTGCCGGGTTCGCGCGCCCTTGTAGAATTCACCCAGCGTCGCGACCGCCACGAAGGTGGTGAGCAGAACCGTCATGCTGAGGTAGAGGCCGCGCACCCCGAAGGCATAGAAAATCCCCGCGGCTGCTAGGCCGGCTACGAGTGGCACGGTGAAATTCTGCTTGATGCTCTGAAAGCTTGTCTTGCGCCACGCCAGCAACGGGCCTGCGCCCGTAAGGAAAAGCAGGATGAGCCCGATGGGGATCATGAAGCGATTAAAGAACGGCGCGCCCACGGTCACTGTGGTATTTTCCACAGCCTTCGAGACGATGGGGAAAATGGTTCCCCAGAGCACGGCAAACACGGCAGCCAGCAGCACCCAATTGTTAAAGAGGAATCCGCTCTCGCGCGAGGCGACAGAATCCAACTGATTCTCGCTCTTCAGGAAATCGAGGCGCAGGAAAAGCAGGCTGACCGAAAACAGCAGAATGATGCCGAGGAAGACCGCGAAAAACGGTCCGATGTTCGATTGCGCGAACGCGTGAACGGAGCTCACGATGCCGCTGCGCGTGAGGAAAGTACCGAAGATTGAAAGGAAGAAGGTGGCGATCACCAGCACCATGTTCCATACCTTCAGCATGCCGCGCTTTTCCTGAATCATCACGGAATGCAGGAAGGCAGTACCTGCGAGCCATGGCAGCAGGGAGGCATTTTCCACCGGATCCCAGGCCCAGTAGCCGCCCCAACCTAGCACTTCGTAAGCCCAGTTGCCGCCCAGCACGATGCCCACGCCCAGGAACATCCAGGGCACCATCGTCCAGCGGCGGGTGGTACGAATCCAGTTATCGCCAAGCTGCCGCGTGATGAGCGCCGACATGGCGAAGGCGAAAGGCACCACCATCCCCACGTAGCCAAGGTATAGCATCGGGGGGTGAATGACCATTGATGGGTACTGCAGGGCTGGGTTCAAGCCGTTACCGTCCGGAGGAGTGAAGGCCCGCGTGCTGCTGCCGGCCAGCACGAGTTGGCTGAAGGGGTTCGCGACAAAATTGATCAGGATGGAGAAGAACACGCCCGTGCCCATCAGGATGGAGACGACGTAGGGCATGAGCTGGCGGTTGCGCCGCCGGTTCATGAGCACTACCAGAACGCTGTAAATAGAAAGCAGCCAAGTCCAGAACAGCAGCGAGCCTTCCTGGCCCGACCATAGCACCGGAAGCTTGTAGTAAATGGGAAGAGCCCGATTCGAATGCTCGGCAACGTAGGCGCTGTTAAAGTTATCAGTGAGAATGAGATATTCGAGAGCTACGACGGCGAGCGTCACCATGACGAAGAACGCCAGCACGGCCCGCTCAGCGCTACGGGTAACCCGCAAGCTCCGAAGCTTGCCGCCCAGCGCGCCCGCTACTACCGCGTAGAGGGCGAAACCCAGAGCCGCAATTAAACCCACGCTACCGACCTGATTCATAATAATTCTGACCTCCGGCAGATAATTTTCACCGGCTTTTAACTAAATAGTAACCATTTGTCACAATCCTTGTGTGCTTCGTGAGTCTCGCTGTCCCGATTGCTGATTCCAAAGGACATTCCAGCTTTGCTCGTATTGGGCACCCTCAAGCGGCAGCGCTCTTGGTACCCCGATTTGTAGTGGTTTGTCATCCCGCATTGCGCGCCACCTTGCTTTGCGGTCCCGGGGGTGCTGCCTGGTATTTCGACGCGCACTTGGCCTGAATTTTATCCGCTTGGAAGACGCCATTAGGGGAATAGGTCCCCTCGATAATCGCTTGGGCGCCGCCCACAAAGGTATCGGGTAGGGTATCCGAACCCACGTACATCACCGGTATCGACACCGCGTCCTGACTCAGGCGGAAGGTCACTTGGCCGCCATGCCGCTCCACAGACCCGGGCGCAACCATGCCCCCCACCCGGACGTGTTCATGGCTCCTCTTACCGCCCAGGATCTCGCTAACCGTCATGTAATACGTCTTGTTCTGCTCAAACCCTGAGACGGCCAGCCAGCCCACAATGGCCAAAATCACGCCGATTCCGATGCCGAATTTTAGTTGTTTCGCCTTCATGGATCGCCCCTGCCCGAGCGCCGGCTCGCTTGCGAGAAACTGCGCAGCGCGCAAGCCAGTCACAAGCAGTCTCAGCGACGGGACACTTGAATTGTCCACCTTCTCGCCGCATGAGTCAACGGCGGGACGGGAGGGCGGAGCGGCAATCGACGGGTTAGAGTTGAGGCGCTAATTGATCACGAGGGGCGACCCTACCTATTGTCGCTCATCCGGCGCGCGACGGCGTGCAACAGATCGTATTTGGTGAGGATCTCGTAAGCTCCGTTACCGAGGCTGACGAATACTGCCGGACAATCCCGTGTAATACATCCCATGATGTGATCAACGTTGACGGACGGCGCCACCACGGGAAAGCCCTCGCTCATGGCCTCTCGCACCACCAGCTTCTTCAGGTCTTTTCCTTCAAGAGCCAAGTTTAGGATGGCGTCTTCGTAAATGGCGCCCACGGGATGGCCGTCCTCAAACACGGGCAACTGCGAAAAATCATGCGACTGCATCTCTTCAAGCGAGCTGCTCACGGTGTCCGAGGGCGCCACCGCGATCAGCGCCCGCGCCAGCCCGGCAGCAATCTTGGCCTGCACGATCTCCCCGGCCGTAAGCGGCACCGTGTATTCGAGATACCGGTTTTCCTTCATCCACTCGTTGTTGTAAACCTTGCTCAGGTAGCGAGCGCCGGCGTCGGGCACAAGAATCACCATAAAGTCGCTCTCGCTGAGGCTGGGCGCAATCTGCATGGCTGCTCCCACCGCAGTGCCCACGGAGCCGCCGGCAAAGATGGCCTCGCTGCGCGCCAGGCGCCGCGTCCAGAGGAACGAGTCCTTATCGCTCACCTGGATGACTTCGTCGACGACGCTGAAATCGAGCGTATCCGGAACGTAATCCTGCCCGATGCCCTCCACTTTGTAAGGCTCGCCCTCAGTCAGCTTGCCGGTATGGAAAAACTCGGTGAGCACAGAGCCTGCCGGGTCCGCGCCGATGATCCTCACCTTGGGATTCTTGCTTTTCAGGTAGCGGCCCACGCCGGAGATGGTACCGCCGGTACCGATGGCGCACACGAAGTGCGTGATCCGTCCCTCGCTGTCTTCCCAGATTTCGGGGCCTGTGGTCTTAAAGTGAATCTCAGGGTTCTTGGGATTCTCATATTGGTTCGGCTGATAGGCGTTGGGAATCTCATGGGCTAGCTTCGTAGCCACTGAGGTGTAGCTGCGCGGATCGTCGTGCTCCACTGCGGTGGGGCACACAATCACCTCGGCTCCCAGCGCCTTGAGCAAATCGCGCTTTTCCTTCGATTGCTTGTCAGCCATGGTGAAAATGCACTTGTAACCTCTGATCACAGCCACCAACGCCAGCCCCATGCCGGTGTTGCCGGAAGTGGGTTCCACGATGGTGCCGCCGGGCTTCAGCAGGCCTTGACGCTCAGCCTCGTCAATCATCGCGAAGCCGATGCGGTCTTTCACGCTTCCGCCGGGATTGAGGTAGTCGCACTTGGCATACACTTCCGCCTTGCACCCGCGCGTTATGCGGTTGAGCCGGACCAGCGGCGTGTGGCCGATCGCTTCGAGAATGTTGTTGTAGCGCATGAGTTGCAATTATAGGTGAATCCTGGCTACGATTGGACTCAGGATTACGAGAGAGTGTGATCCCCGAAAATGCCTAAAGCGAAGAGCAGGCTGGAAGAGGCGGTTCAGGTAGGAGCGAAGCATCAGCTAACGATCCCGCCGCGGATCTCCAAGGCCTTGCGGTTACGCAAAGGCGACCATCTGCTGATGCGGCTAACAGGCCATCGCTTGGAAATCGTGCCGGCAAGCCTCGTTCCCAAAGAGCAATTGTGGTTTTGGACTCCGGAATGGCAGGCCAAGGAGCGCGAAGTTGATGAGGCTCTTGCAGCCGGCAATTACAAACAGGCCGATTCGGCCGACGAACTGTTCAAACAGTTAAAGTCGCGAGGGCTGGCGGAATTGCGACGGAATTCACCTTCTGAGTGATCTCACTTCACCTCGTGCACAGCGGGCGGCTCTTAGCTCGGTAACCGCTGGCAACCCTCAAAAAACAATTTGACACAACCGCAATGAGTTGTCCTACGCTTCAATTCGTAAATGGAACCGCTCCGCTTCGGATTGGAGGAAGGTAGTCGTGCCGGGAGGGTCTCCCTTTAAGGTTATCTGGACGCCGCCCTTCGAGCGTGATTTCCAAAATCTGCCCGCTGGAGCGCAGCGGCGAACGGAGAAAGCACTCAAGCTGCTCCTTCAGAACCCACGACATCCTTCCTTGCGCTCCAAGAAGATGCAAGGCCTTGACGATGTTGGGAGGCGAGCGTCTCGATGTCCTATCGTCTAACATATCAGATCGCTGGGGATACCATTGTCCTTCGCCGTCTCGGCACACACGACATTCTGCGACGGGGCTAGATTTGAACCGCGATCTGCTTCACCAAGTGGTCTCCGCCTCGTCCGCTACTCAAGAAGTTGCAAACCGGAAACGGCTGTCACGAAGCGGCTTGAGAAGCGGCTTGAGATGAAATCGAAGCATCAGGCGCCGACTCTGCGTGGACCGGCCCAAAGAACCCAAAACAGAATCGACGCCACCTCGGCACTACTTGCAAGCACCGTAATCCTTCACCAGCTTCGACACCTGAAACGTAGGTTTACCGGAGTCGTCTTTGGTCTTTTTGCCGCTCAGAGCCACTCGCTGGCCGGGAGCCAGTGAAACATTCGTGGCCACCAAAGCGTAGGTGTTCTGGTCTTTCTCATTCATCAGCTTGATTCCGTCTGACGAGGGTTCCACACATCCAACAATGTTACCGTGGTGCCGGAGAGCCAGGTAGGTTGCGCCGACGCCGGCCGCAGCGGCTGCACCAATGATGATGCCGGTGCTTGAACTATAGCCGCCCTTCGGTGCCGTGTAGGTTCCCGTTGTTCCGCCTGCGCCCGTACCGCCGCCATACTGTGCGGAAGCCGGGACAGTCAGTACAAGACCGAGGAAAACCGAAGCAAAACACTCACCAAGTTTGGGTCGTTTCATTGTCATCTCCTTGAGACGAATGCGCCCGCATGGGTGAGATGTGCGGACCCAAAGGCGTGCGGTCAAAGTGCTGTCAAAAGATTGTGGCGAGATGGTGACAAGTGTGAGGCGATAGTCTCACGCCGTGTTGCCAGCGTCGAGTATGATTAGCATTGCGAAGATGCTTCTGTCCCGGCCCTCACCGGATAGAGGCGTGATGAGGTAAGTGATTTGAGTGAGCTTCCAGAAGCGGTGATTGATCGATCTCCGCAGACCACCAGACGCGTGGGACGGCTGCGGTGGTGGATT